>NZ_JBIAVO010000009.1:139041-224029 GCF_042894345.1 Kitasatospora sp. NPDC001540 | reverse complement strand
GTCAACAAGGACCCCGAAGCCCCGATCTTCGAACTCGTCGACTACGGCGTCGTCGGCGACCTCTTCACCGTCCTGCCCCAGCTCACCGACGAGGTCAAGGCGGGCTGACACCGCCTCGACCCGCCGGCTAGCTCCACCCGCACGCAGGGCGCGACCGCCACGGTCGCGCCCTGCTGCCGTCCGTCCGCTCACCCCTGGACGGCCACCAGCGCTTCGGCCGCCGCCGTCCGCAGTTCCTCGTCCTCGACGAAGCCGCGCCAGGCCGCGTTGCTGCGCAGTCGGCGGTCCCCCGCGAGGGCGGCCCGCAGCAGCGGGGCGGCGGGCCGGGCGGCGGGGCCGATCCGGGCCAACTGCCGGACGGCGGTGGGCATGACGGGCAGGTGACGCCCCTCCTCGAGGCCGCGCAGGGCGGACAGCAGCGCCGGGACGGCCGCCTCGGCCTCCCCGGTCGCCGCCCACAGGGCGCCCGCGGCCTCGACCCCGACCCAGGCGTCCCGGTCGGCGGCCCGGACGCGCAACCGCCCGGCGCAGCGTGCCGCGTGCGGGCCGAGGTCGGCGAGCATCCGCAGCGCGGCGGGCCGGTGCAGGTGCGCGGCGAGGGCGTCGACGGCGGCCTCCGGGTCGCCGCCGAGCCGCCAGCACGCCCAGGCCGCAGTCCCGGCACCGGCACCGGCACCGGCACCGGCACCCGTGTCCGTACCGCCGTCGGCTCCGTTCATCCGTGCGTAGAGCATCTCCCTGGCCCGCGCGGCGGCGTCGGCACCGAGCACCCCGGGGCCGAGAAGCGCGAGCGCCCCGGCGGCGGGGGCCCAGCTGAGCTCCTCGGCCAGCAGGTCGAGCAGCCGCTCGACGGCGGTCCGGCTCGCGGTGCCCCACCCGGCCAGCACGGTGCCGAACCGGTGGGCCACCGTCCGGTCCCCCTGCCTGGCGAGTTCCTGCTCGACCACGGGCATCAGGTCCTGCGCGTGGCCGGGCAGCAGGGCCAGCACCTCGTGCAGCGCGGGCAGGACGGGCCAGTGCCCGCGGACACCCAGCCCGAAGTGCTGCCCTGAGCTGCCGAAACCCGCCGGAGCGCCCCGCAGGGCGGGCACGCAGCGCGGGTCGCCGCCGCGGGCGAGGGCCCAGAGCGCGGTGTCGGCGACCGGGTCGTCCTCCAGCAGGGCCGCGATCCGGTCGGCGTGCGGGGTGACGGCGGCCGGTCCGAGGCAGGCGAGCAGGTCGAGCGCGAGGCGGCGCACCTCGGGCGCGGGGTCGTCGAGGCGGGCGGCGAGCACGGGCAGCAGGTCGGCCGTGGGTGAGCGCCACTCGGCGAGCAGGGCGCCGGCCTGCTCCAGGGCGGCGGCGCGGTGCGCGGCGTCGGGGTGGTCGCGGAGCAGTGCGCGGACGAAGGCCGCGGCCGGTCCGGGCGCGGCGAACAGCGCTGTCGTGCGGCTGTAGACGCGGGTCAGGGCCCCCTGCTCCGCCCACTGCCGGGCGTCGGGGTCGCGCAGCGCTGCGACCAGCAACTCGGCATGGCCAGCCGGGAGTTCGGGTTCCTCCGGAACGAGGGCGAGCAGGGCGGCGTGGCGTTCCTGGAGGCTGTCGCCGTCCGCGAGCAGGGCCCGCAGCAGGCCCAGCGCCTCGGGGCCGTGCGGCCCGGCGGGTTCGCGCCGGGCGGCGCGACCCAGGGTCAGCAGCAGGTCGAGCCGGAGCGCCGGGTCGTCCTCCGCCGCCAGGGCCGCGAGCAGTCCGGGCAGCAGTTGCTCTCCTGGCGTGTCGCAGCACCGCAGCGCACGGGAGGCCCGGCGGCGGATCACGGGCAGCGGATCGCCGAGCAGCGCGAGGAGGTGCGGCAGCGCGCGCTCCCAGGCGGGCCACCAGCCGGGGTCGACGCCCGGTCCGCCCCTGGGGGCGTCCGCGGCCAGGTCGCCGACCAACTCCAGCAGCCACTCCCGGACGCCCGGTGCGAGGCTCGCGTCGGCCGCCATCCGCAGCACGAACGGCAGCGCGGCGGGGGCCGCCGAACAGATCCAACCCCCGTCGTGGAAGAAGCTGTTGGAGAGTTCCGAGACCGCGTCCTCGGCCTCCTCCCGATCGTCCCCCGCGCAGGCCCGCAGCAACTCCGGCAGGTCCTGCGCGCTGCCGTAGTTGTGTGTCAACGCGGCCCAGTCGACGGCGTCCAGTCCCTCCCACATGCCGCGGACTCTCTCACACCCGGGGCCCGACCCGCCCGTCCCCCTGCCCTATGATCGTCCACCGACCACCGGAACGAGGGGGACCCGTGTCGCAGGCCGCACCGTCTTCGAGCACCGCTTTCGACGCCAACGAGCGCACCGCCTGGGCCGGGCGCGGCGACGCCTACGCGGCCTCGTTCGGTCGGCTGTGCGCCCGCCCGGTGGGCGAACTGCTGGACGCGGCGGGCGTGTCGGCGGGCAGCCGGGTGCTGGACGTCGGGACGGGGCCGGGCACCGTCGCCGCCGCCGCGGGTGCGCGTGGGGCCCGGGTCACGGCCGTGGACGCCGAGCCGAGCATGCTCGAACTCGCCCGCCGCCACGCCCCGCAGGCCCGCGCCCTCCTCGCCACGCTGCCCGAACTCCCGTTTCAGGACGGCGAGTTCGATGCGGTGGTGGCCAACTTCGTGCTCAACCACGTGGGCCGTCCGCTGCTGGCCCTGGCCGAGCTTCGCCGGGTGCTGCGCCCGGGCGGCCGCCTCGCGCTGACCATCTGGTCGGGCAGCCCCGCTCCGGGTCAGACCCTGGTCCCGCGCGCCCTGCAGGCCGCCGGTGCGGTCCGTCCGCCGCACCTGGGCCCGCTCGACCCGGCCGACGACTTCCCGCGCACCACCGACGGCCTGGCCGGGCTGCTCACCGCCGCCGGACTGCGCGAGGCCGACTGCCGCACCCTCGACTTCGACCACGCGACCACGCTGGACGAGTGGTGGAGCGGCCCGGCGTCCGGCGTCGCCACGATCGGGCTGACCCTGCTCGCCCAGTCGCCCGAGGTCCGCGCCGCGGCCCGCGGCCACTACGAGCGGCTCGCCGCCGAGTACCGCACCGGCGACCCGAGCACCCCGGACGCCCTGCTGCTCCCGCACCGCGCGCTGCTGGCCACCGCCCTCCGCTGAGCCCGGCCGCCCGGTCTCACCACTCGCGGACGGCGACCAGCTCCTCCACGTCGGCGTCCGCGAAGCCGTACGCCTGCGCGATGTGGCCGAAGTCCTCGGCGATCGCCTCGCGCGCGACGGTCTCGATCTCGCTGTCCGCGGCGTCGAACTCCTCCGCCAGCAGGTTGAACTGCTCCGTCGCGACCTGCGTCAGCTCGTACAACTCGTCGAGCCCGCGCGGGGGTTCGGCCTCGATCCGCTCGCACAGCGCGTACAGGATGTCGCCGCCCTTGGCGACCAGGTGCGCCGGGTAGTAGCCGTCCCCGCGCATCGGCCGCAGGAACTCGTACCCCGCCACCCGCTCGTTCGTGATCGCCATGCCGTTGCTCCGCCCGGATCGAAGGATCTCCTGCGGCCCGATTATGCCCCGGAGCACCGACAGCGGGCGCGGACGGCGCCGCCGGGCCGCTCAGCCCTCCCCGGTGGGGCCGCGGAGCAGGTCGTCGACGTCCCGGCGCGGGGTGGCGGCGCCGGGCGGGCCGTAGCCGACCCTCAGCACCACCTGCACGGTGCCGATGCCGCTCTCCGGGTCGCGCAACCGCCATCGGGTGTCCGGGAGTTCGACCGCCTGGTGGAGCACCGAGACCCGCAGCCCGCGGGCGGTGGCCACCAGCCACACCCGTTCCATCGCCTGCCCGGCCCGCAGCCAGTCGGCGGCCGCGTCGCCACGGGTGGCGATGGTCGCGACCTGCGGCAGCGCTTCGAAGCGCTGGGTGCGCACCGGCCCGCGCCCGGCGAAGTCCCGTACGGGAACCCGGGCTTCGTGGTCCTGCGGGCCGAGCGCCCGCTCCGGGATGCCGTCCCGCACCGTCTCGGCGGGGCCCTCCGCACCCAGCGCCCCCGCCGGTTCCGCGCGCAGCCAACCCGCGGTCTCCGCACGGCGGGCGGCGTCCGCGACGATCCGTGCCTCGGCCTCCGCGGTGAGCGCCAGCACCCGGCGCGCCTCGGCCTCCTCGAGCACCTCCAGCACGGCGTCCTCGTCGGCGGCGGCCTCGACCAGTTCGCCGATCACCGCCTCGGGCACGTCCCGGTTCCCGAACGGCTCACGGCTGGAGCGCCGTCGGCCGATCGTCGCGGCCAACTCCGCCAACTCGACCGGTTCATCGGGGACTCCACGCGGCCCGAAGCGCACCACCGCGACCGGCCCATCCGGCCCGACGGCGCCGAGCGGCCCGGGCAGCAGGTCCAACTCCTCCACCGGCAGCCCGAGTTGTGCGGCCGCGACGCGCAGGTTGAACAGCGCCGCCCCGACCGACAGCAGCATCCCGCGCCCGTCCGGATCGGCCAGCGGCACCGCCCGCGCCGGGTCGGCGAACACCAGCACCCCGGGCCCGTCCGCGGTCGGCCGGAACCGCCACGGCTGCGCGTTGTGCAGCGACGGCGCGGCCCCGGCCGCCGCCACCAACGCCCGCAGCTCCGCCGCGCTCGGCCCGCCCGGCACTCCGGCACCGACCGTCGGCCCCGCCATCGAATCGGTCATCGACCCGGTCATCGACTCGGTCATCGCGGATCACTCCTCGCCGCATCCTCGTCGCGTTCCCCCACCTTCCGTGCCTCGATCCTGCGCCTGCCCCACCCCGCCCGGTAGAGCCCAAAGGCCCGGGCCGGACGGCCTCCGCCCCCTTCCTCCCCGCCCCGCCCCCGCCCCCGCCCCGCGTCGGTGCCCGCACCGCCCGCCGCCCCTGGCGTACCGTACCGACCATGGAATTCCGCCACCTGGGCCGCAGCGGCCTGATCATCAGCGAGATCGCGTACGGGAACTGGCTCACCCACGGTTCGCAGGTCGAGGAGGACACCGCGGCCGCGTGCATCCGCGCCGCCCTCGACGCGGGGATCACCACCTTCGACACCGCCGACGTGTACGCCGAGACGCGTGCCGAGTCGGTCCTCGGCCGGGCGCTCAAGGGCGAGCGCCGCGAGGGGCTGGAGATCCTCACCAAGGTGTTCTGGCCGACCGGGCCCGGCCGCAACGACCGCGGGCTGGGGCGCAAGCACGTCATGGAGTCGATCGACGGCTCGCTGCGCCGCCTGCAGACCGACTACGTGGACGTCTACCAGGCGCACCGCTACGACCCCTCCACCCCGCTGGAGGAGACCATGGAGGCGTTCGCCGACGTGGTCCGCTCCGGCAAGGCCCTGTACATCGGCGTCTCCGAGTGGACCGCCGACCAGATCCGGGCCGGGCACGCGCTGGCCCGCGAGCTGCGCGTCCCGTTCGTCTCCAGCCAGCCGCAGTACAGCGCGCTGTGGCGGGTCATCGAGGGTGAAGTGGTGCCGACCTGCGAGGAGTTGGGCATCGGCCAGGTGGTCTGGTCGCCGATCGCGCAGGGCGTGCTGACCGGCAAGTACAAGCCGGGCGCCGAGCCGCCGGCCGGGTCCCGGGCCACCGACGAGAAGGGCGGCGCGAACTTCGTGGCGCGCTGGCTGCGGCCCGAAGTCCTGGAGCGCGTACAGCTGTTGCAGCCGCTCGCCGCGGAGGCAGGGCTGTCGCTGGCCCAGCTCGCCGTCGCCTGGGTGCTGCAGAACCCGAACGTGTCCGCCGCGATCATCGGCGCCTCCCGCCCCGAGCAGGTCACCGAGAACGTCAAGGCCGCAGGCGTGAAGCTGGAGCCCGCGCTGCTCTCCAGGATGGACGAGATCCTGTCCCCCGTCGCCGAGTTCGACCCGGCCCGGACGGCGGAGAACGCCCCCAGGACCCGCCCCTGATCTCCCCGGAACCACCCGCGGGGGGGGGGGGGGGGGGAACGCATCGCCAAGGCCGTCAGCGCCCCGGACCCCGCCCCGGACCCCGCCCCGGGCGCCCCCCCCCCCCCCCCCCCCCCCCCCCCCCCCCCGGCGCGGGCGGCGCCCCCCCCCCCCCCCCCCCCCCCCCCCCCCCCGCGCCCTATCCGGGCAACTCGCCCCCGCCGCCGGGCTCCACCTCCTCCCCCGTTCCCGCGTCCGCCTCCGGCACCTCCTGCTGCGCCCAGATCGTCTTGCCGTGCCGGGCGAAGCGGGTGCCCCAGCGCTGCGCCAACTGCCCGATGATGAACAGTCCGCGGCCGCCCTCGTCGGTGGACTTGGCCCGCCGCAGGTGCGGGGTGCTGTCCGAGCTGTCCGACACCTCGCAGATCAGGCCTCGGTCGTTGATCAGCCGCAGCCGGATCGGCGACTTCCCGTACCGGATCGCGTTCGTCACCAACTCGCTGACGATCAGGTCGGTCGAGAACTCCAGCTCCTGCAACCCCCAGGCGGCGAGCTGGTGTTCGGCCAGGCGCCGGGCGGTGCGCACCACCGCCGGGTCCTCCGGGAGGGTCCACACGGCGACCTTGTCGTCCGGCAGCCCGAGGGTGCGCACCAGCAGCAGCACCGCGTCCTCGCGCTGCCGTTCGGGCAGCAGCGCGTACACCGCCTGGTCGCAGAGCTGCGACAGCTCCTCCTCCCCGGCCCGGGCCAGGACCCGCTGCAGCACCGCCCGCCGCCCCTCCCCGGGCCCGACCGGCAGCGCCTCGTCCAGGCCGCCGCGCTCCGCACCACCGCGCCCGGCCCCGCCGCGCTCCGCACCGCTGTCGGCCCCTCCCCCGGCGGGGCGGCGCGGCGGGCCGGACATCAGGCCGTTGGTGTAGAGCGCCAGGACGCTGCCGACGGGCAGTTCCACGACCCGGGTCTCGTAGCAGCCGTCGCCGCAGCCCAGCGGCAGTCCGGGTTCCACCGGGAACGGCACCGGCACGCCGTCGGGGCCGACCACGACGGGGCCGGGGTGTCCGGCCGAGGCCGCCGTGCAGGTCCGGCCGATCGGGTCGTAGATCAGGTAGAGGCAGGAGGCGAGCCCGTCCGGCAGGCTCTCCGCGCCCGCGGGCAGGCTGCCCTGCTGTTCGTCGGTCAGCACCCGGGCCGCGTCGTCCAGCCGCACCAGCAGTTCGTCGGGCTGCAGGTCCTGGACGGCCAGGGTCCGCAGGGCGGTGCGGACCTGGCCCATCAGGGCGGCGGCCTCGATGCCGGTGCCGGTGACCGAGCCGATCGCCAGGCCGACCCGGGCGGCGGACAGCGGCACCACGTCGTACCAGTCGCCGCCGGGCCCGACCCTGCCCGGCAGGTAGACGTGCGAGCTCTGCACGGCGCTCAGCTCCGCCGGTTCCCGGGGCAGCAGTTGGCGCTGCAGCGTGGTGGCGATCGAGCGCTCCCGCGCGTAGCTGCGCGCCTTGTCGATGGACATCGCGCCGCGCGCGGCCAGTTCGACGGCCAGCTCCAGGTCGTCCTGGTCGAACGGTTCGAGGCGCCGGTGCCGGTACAGCGCCAGCACGCCCAGCACGGCGTCGTGCACCACCAGCGGCGCGACGATCATCGAGTGCACGCCGAGCTCGGCCAGTCGGCGCGCGCGCTCCGGGTCGGCGCCCAGCCACTCCTCCTCGGTCAGCCCGCGGATCAGCCGGGCCCGCCCGTCCACCAGCGCCTGGCTGTACGGCGTCGGCGCCCCGTACGTGGACAGCGCGCCCTGCGGGATCGGCCCGGGCGAGGGACCGGTGGGGCCGGTGCCGCGCACGGACCGGTAGGCGACGCGGCGCAGCGGCGCGCCGGGGTCGATCGGGCCGGAGCGCAGCGGCAGTCCGCGCAGCGGTTCGTCGAGCAGGTCGACGGTGGCGGAGTCGGCGAAGCGGGGGACGGCGACGTCGGCGAGTTCCTGGGCGGAGCCGACGGCGTCGTGGGAGGCGCCGAGGCGGCGGTGGGCGCTGTGCAGGATGTCGAGCCGGTCGAGGGCGCCCTGCCGTTCGGTGACGTCCTCGACGGCGGCGACCAGGTAGGGGTGGCCGGTGTCGGAGACGATCCGGAAGAAGGAGGCCGAGACGACCATCTCGCGCCCGGGGTCGGTGGGCATCCGGCCGCGCACCAGGTGTTCGCGGACGTAGCTGCCGTCCTGGAGGGCCTGTCGGGCGACCGCCTCCAGTTCGGCGCGGTCGAAGCCGGGGGCGAACTCGGCGGGGCGGTGGCCGACGATGTCGGTGCTGGGCATGCCGCGCACGCCGTGGGCGGCGGTGTTGTAGCGGATCACCCGCAGGTCCTGGTCGAGCAGGTACAGGCCGAGCGGGGCCTGGGCGAACAGCGCGTCGAGCAGGGCGGCGTCGAGGCGGTCGCCCTCGCCGCTGCCCCGGGGCCCGCCGCCCTCCGGTGCCGTCTCCTCCACCGCGCCCTCCGCTTCCCCGTCCGCGCCGCCGCCATCGCCGTTGCCGCCGTTGCCGCTGCCGTTGTGCCGGTCGTCCCGGTGGCCGTCCACGCCGCTCCTCCGCTTCCCGCCCTCGTCCGGGCCCGTGCGCTCGACCTCGCGCCGCCCTGCGCCTTCGCCCTCGTCCCGGCCCGCGCCCTCGCGCGCGCCCTCGTCCCGGGGTCCGCTCACGGCCGCCCCCCTCCCTTCGCTCCGCTCCCGCCGTTCGGCGGGTCGGGTCGGAACGCGATCACGGCGATGTCGTCGCGGACGTCGGCGATCCCGGCGACGAGGTGCTCGCAGAGGTCGGCGAGCGGCCGGTGGCGGGCCGCCGCGGCGGCGGCGCAGAGGCGGGCGATGCCCTCGCTGAGGTGTTCGCCGGGCACTTCGACCAGGCCGTCGGTGTAGAACAGCAGCGTCTCGCCGGGCCCGACCGGGTGCCGGTGGGTGACCCGGGGGCGGCGCGGGTCGACGCACAGCGGGACGTCGGCGTCCTCGGCGGACAGCAGCCGGGGCGGCCCGTCGACGGGCACCAGGACGGGCGGCGGGTGTCCGGCGTTGGCCCACTCCATCTCCCAGCCGCCGTCGGCGCCGTGCCGCACCAGCCGGGCGTGCACGGCGGTGGCGAAGCTGCCGACGCCCAACCCCTCGGCGGCGGTGTCGAGTTCGCGCAGCGTGTCGGCGGGGGTGTGGGCCTGGCCGCGGGTGTACGCGATGGAGCGCAGCATGGCGCGCAGTTGGCCCATGGTGGTGGCGGCGGCGAGGTCGTGTCCGGCGACGTCGCCGATGGTCATGGCGAGCGAGCCGTCGGGCAGCGCGAAGGCGTCGTACCAGTCGCCGCCGACCTCGGCGTTGCGGCTGCCGGGCTGGTAGCGGGCGACGACGGCAGCGCCGCCGAGGGCGGGCGGGGTGGTGAGCAGGGCGCGTTGCAGGACGACGGCGGCGTGCCGGGCGCGTTGCAGGGCGAGGGCCTGGCGCAGCGGGGCCTGGGCGCGTTGCAGGACTTCGTGCTGGAGGTCGACGTCGGCGGGCCCCGGCGGTGGGGCGCCTTCGCAGCAGGCGGTGGCGGCGAGGGCGACGACGGCGCCGTCGACGACGATGGGCAGCAGGGTGAGGCTGGTGGCGCGGGTGTCGTGCAGCCAGCGGGCGGAGATCTCGGGGACGGCGCCCTCGGGGACGGCGCTGTCGGGGAAGGTCAGCAGGGTGGGGGTGCGGTCGGCGACGGCCTGCCGGGCGCGGGCGCCGAGGGTGAAGGTCTGCCGGTCGAGCGGGGGCAGCGGGGGCAGTCCGGGACGGGCGACGGAGGCGATCCGGGTGGCGACGACCTCGCCGTCGGCGGCGTCGGGCCCGGGCAGGAGGTAGACGGCGCAGACGTCGGTGAGGTCGGGGACGAGGGTGGCGGCGAGGGCGGCGAAGGCGTCCTCGGCGCGTTCGGCCTCGGTGACGGCTCCTGCTCGGGCGAGCAGGCGTTCGCGCAGGCGAGCACGCCACTGGTCCTCGATGTCGCCGGTGGTGCCGATCCACTCGGCGGCGCGGTCCTCGCGCAGCACGGGGACGGCGCGGGAGCGGACGTGCCGGTAGCCGCCGGTGACGCTGCGGACGCGGAAGGTCTGTTCGAAGACGGGGGGCAGGTCGCGGGCGGCGGCGGCCCAGCGGGCGGCGACGGCTTCGCGCTCGTGGGGGTGGACGACGTCCAGCCAGCCGCGGCCGACGGCTTCGGCGAAGGGCTGGCCGGTGAGTTCCTCCCAGCCGGGCATGAGTTCGTGGGCGGTGCCGTCGGGCTGGACGACCCAGACCATCTGGGCGGCGGCGGCCATCAGTGCCTCGTAGCGCTGCAGGGCTTCCAGGCGTTCGGCGGACTGGTGCTCGGCTTCGAGGGCGGAGTGCAGTTCGGCGGTGGTGTCGATGGCGGCGACGAGGATGCCGGGGCCGTACCGGGTGGCGGCCGGTGAGCAGGAGTAGACGAAGTGCCGGTGGGCGGGGGCGCCGGAGGGGCAGCCGAGGGTGCGGTGGGCGGTGACCTGCCGGGCGGTGCCGTCGGCGAGGACGGCGTCGAGGGTGGCGACGAAGCGTTCGGTGCCGGGTTCGGTGAAGGCCTCGCGGGCGGGCGCGCCGAGCGGGCGGTCGCCGAACAGGTCGCGGAAGGCGTCGTTGTAGTAGACCATCCGGTGGTCGGGGCCGGCGGTCAGGGCGATGGCCACGACGGCGCGGTCGAACACCTCGGGCGTCAGTTGCGGTTGCGGCACCCCGGTGTCCTCCTCCCGTCCGCCGTGCGGCGGGTCCGTGGGCCCTATGCGCTCTGCGGGCCCCGTGTGGTCGGTGTGCGCGTCGGCCCGGGCCGGTGCGGGTGGGGGCCCCGCTCCGGCCCGGGCTGTGCCGGTCCGTCGTCCGGTCATCCGTCCGGGGTCAGGCGAGCAGTTTCTGCTTCGCCTTCTCGAACTCCTCGGCCGAGATCGCGCCGCTGCTCTTCAGGTCGGCGAGACGGGCGAGCTCGTCGACGTGCCGTGGTCCGGCGTTCTGGTTCTCCGTCCCGGCGGCCTTCCGGATGTAGTCCTGGAAGTCGCCCTCGGCCTTGGCGGCCAGGGCCCGGTCGCGTTGGCCCATCTCCTTGCCGCGGGCGATCAGGTAGACCAGGACGCCGAGGTACGGCAGCACGATCACGAAGATCGTCCAGCCGGCCTTGCCCCATCCGCCCATGTCGTGGCTGCGGAAGATGTCCGTCAGCACCTTGAACATCAGGAAGAACCACAGGATCCACAGGAACAGCCACAGCATGGTCCAGAACAGGTTGAGCGCCGGGTAGTCGTCCATCGACTGGCTCCCTTCCACAGGTCCTTCGAGTGGTATCACCACATTCCGGACATCGCACCTCGGCGACCGCCCTCCGTGCGCCCCCGCGCGCGCCACCGCGCGCCGGGCGAGGATGTGAGCGGGTGTCAGGTTCGACGGCGGCGCGGGAGGCGCGAATGGACGCGGAGGACGGACGGACGGTGCGCCCGGACGACAACGACAACGGCGCCAACACCAGCAGCGGCACCGGCACCGGCACCGGCACCGGCACCGGGGGAACGGAGCAGGCCGAACGGCCGGAGCGGGTGACGGCGCTGCTGGCGCGGCTGACCCGGATGCTGCTGGCGGCCAGCGGCGAGGGCGCCTCGGAGGTCGAGCAGACCGTGGCGCGGGCCGCCGCGGGCCTCGGCGCCCGCACCTCGATGGTGCTGGTCCCGGACGGCGCGACGCTGACCGTCGTCCAGGACGGCCGCGCCTCGACGGTCGCGGTCCGGGCCTTCCCGAACATCGCCCGGCTGGACAAGGTGGCCGCGCCCAAGCCCTGGGCCCACCGGGTCTCGCTGGGCGGCACGCCCCTCGCCGAGGCCGAACGGCAGCCGGCGGCGATCGACGACTCGCCCGCCCCGTACCCGTGGTGGCTCGAGGGCCTGGGCATCGTGCTGTTCTCGGTCGGCTTCGCGCCGCTGATGCAGCCGACCTGGTACGAGATCGGCAGCACCGCGGTGCTCGGTCTGGTCACGGCGGTGCTGGCGGTGGCGGCAGGGCGCCGGCCGCGGCTGGCGCGGGTGCTGCCGCTGGTCGCGTCGGCGGCGGTCTCGGTGCTGGTGCTGGAGGTGTTCGCGCGCAGCCCGGTGCACGGCGGGGCGGTGCTGCTGGTGCTCCCGGCGCTGTTCTACTTCGTCCCCGGTGACCTGCTGTCCGCGGCCGCGACCGAGCTGGCGGCCGGGTTCCTGACCACGGGCGCGGTGCGCCTGGTGTACGCGGTGTTCCTGCTGCTGCAGCTGTACCTGGGCGTGATGCTGGGCGTGTACGCGACCGGCGGCGACACCTCGGCGCTGTTCGACCTGGCGGCGCACGCCGACCTGCCGCGCTGGGCGACGTTCCTGGCCTGGGTGGTGTTCACGGTCGGCACGGTGCTGGCGTTCGCGGTGCCGTGGCGGCTGCTGCCGCCGCTGCTGGGGCTGGGGTACCTGACGGTGGCGGTGCAGTCGGGCACGACGAAGCTGCTGGGCGAGGTCGGCGGGACGTTCGTGGCCGCCGCGCTGCTGGGCGCGCTGGCCACGGTGGTGGCCCGCCGCCCCGACCGGCCGCCGCGGACGCTGCTGGCGCTGCCCGGGTTCTTCACCCTGACCGTGGGCTCGCTGGGCACGCGCGGCCTGACCAGCCTGGCCGGCGGCCACCCGGTGCGGGGCTTCCACGACCTGCTGTCGATGGTCACCACCGTGGTGGCGATCTCCGTCGGCCTGCTGCTGGGCTCGGTCCTGGCCCAGCGCCCGCAGCCGCTGCCCTGACGCCCCCCGCCCGCGAAGTCCTCTTCCGGGTCGCCCTTGCCCCGCGGGGCCCTACCAGCCGGAGCCGCGGTAGCAGGTCAGGTCGAGCGCGGCCGGGTCCATCGCGGCCAGCCACTGCCCGCCCCGGCGCAGCACGGGCGTCAGCACGATCTCCGGCTCCCCGTCGTACCCGGCCCGCACCAGGGCGTCGTAGCGGACGGGCCGGTGGGCGGCGGTCGCGGGCGTGGGTCGCTCGTCGCGGTGGCGGCGGGCCTGCGCGTCGAGGGCCTGCAGGGTGCGCTGGAGGTGTGGTTGCCAGCCGGGCAGGTCGTGCGGGTCGGCGGGGACGAGGTAGCGGGCGCCGCCGTCGATCAGTGCCGCCACCAGGCGGCCGAGCGCCGCGGTGCGTTCCAGGCCGGGCGGGATCGCTTCGAGGGCGTCGGCGATCGGCCGGGTGACGCGCAGCAGCGCCTCGTTGAAGTCCAGTCCGTGTTCGCCCTCGGCCTGCACCAGCAGGGCGCGCTGCTCGCCGGTGAGGTGCAGCCGACAGGGGTGGGCGGCGCCTTCGGTGAGCAGGTCGGGCTGGCCGTGCCAGGCCACGGGGGTGTCGCCGAGCTGCGCCCACTCGGGCCAACTCACCTCTCCCCCGGGCTGTTTGACCGCGTACCCGAGCGGGTGGTCGCCGACGGTGAGGATCTCGATCCGGGCGCCGACCACCCGGGCGGGTTCGGGGTGGACGACCAGGCGGCGGGCGCCTTCGTCCCAGTCGAGACCGCCGACGAGGCCGCTGGCGTCGGCGTCGGCGTGGACGTCGGCGGGTTCGGTGGCGGCGAGGGTGAGCGGCCGGTGCGGGTGGGCGTCGTGCATGTGGGCGACGGTGACCGGGACGAGGACGGTCGCGCGGAGCACGGCCTGCCGGTCGGGGAACGGCCGGGGCTGGACCGCTTCGGTGGTGAGTTGCTCCGTCATGCGTCGTGCCCTTCCCGCGCCGCGCGGCGCGCACCCCCGGCGGGCGCCGACGCGTCCGGTCGGCCGCCCCGCGGTCTGTCCCGTCGGCCGTTCGCGCGGCCAGAGGGGGACAGCGTACGGGGCGCCGACCGGTTCGGGAACGCGGTGGCGCGGACGGCGGCGAATCGTGATCCTTCGTACCCCGCGGACCGCCGGGTGTCCGCAACGTCCGTGCGGTCAGCGGTCGTTGGGCGAGATCCGCCAGGCGAGCAGGACGACCAGGAAGGAGGCGGCGCTGAATCCGGTGCACCACCAGGCGGTGGCGGCGTGACCGCTCATCCAGGCGTTGGTGGCGGTGTTCAGGGCCCACAGCTGGCCGATCACGACGGTGACGGCCAGCGCGACCCGGGCGGACAGGACGGCCGACCGTTCGGGCCGCTGGTCGGTGCCCGCGCCGGGGCCGGGGCCGGTCGCGGAGACCCGCGGGTCGGCGTAGCCGGAGGTGGACCGGATCTGCGGGTAGCGTTCGTGGACGGGCCGGTTGAGCCTGGGTTCGTCGCTGCCGGGGTGGTAGCCCTCCGGGTAGTGGCCTTCGGGAACGCTCATCACGCACCTCCACAGGCGAGTTGGCGAATCGTGGGTTCAATTCGCTTGCCGGTCATATCACTTGCCGCTCTTGCGGCTGGCGCAGTTGGCGGCGGCGGCGAGCTCGGGGTTGCGCAGGGTCCGGCACAGGCCGGTCAGTTCCTCCTCGCCGGAGCGGACGGTGCCGACCGCCCACACCGAGCCGTCGCTCTGCTCCAGCATCACCACCCGGGGCAGCGGACGGGGCGGCGGGCCACCGGTGACCTCGCCGGTGCGGGAGTCGAACTGCCCTTCGTGGCACGGGCAGTAGAGGTCGCCGTCGGTGCCGTGGTCGCGCCGCCACAGCACCCCGCAGGCGAGGTGGGTGCAGACGGTGGAGTAGCCGACCAGGGTGCCGTCGGGCAGCCGGATCGCCATCGCCCGGTCGTCCTCGCCGGGGTAGTCGAAGGTGACCGCCTCGCCGCGCTCCAGCCGGTCGGCGACCTTCAACGGCGGTGCGGCGCCGTCACCGTGGCGGTGCAGCACGCCGGCCGAGACCACCGTGGAGCCGACCACCAGGCCGCCGGAGACGGTGGCGACGATCCGCAGGTAGTCGCGCCGGGTGGTCAGCGAGTCGGCGCTGATCCGCTCCTTCAGCGCGGTCTGTTCGGCCCGGTGGCCGTCGGCTCCGCCGTCCGGGCCGTACGGCTGGGGGGAGTTGACGGGGCTGGTCACGCCCTGGCTCCGTTCCCGGGCGTGGGGCGCCCGTTGACCTCGATCAGGTTCAGCGTCCCGCCGGGGACGGGGGTTCGGCGCTCGGCGGGCACCACCATGGCGACGCCGGTGGAGACCACGGTGTCGCCGAACGCGAACATCGTGGAGACGTCCACGCCGGGCCGCTCGGCCTGCAACTCCTCTACGGTGCCGTAGAACAGGGCGCCAGTGGGGCAGACCGTGGCGCACATCGGGGCCAGGCCGTAGGAGGTGCGGTCGTAGCAGAGGTTGCACTTCATCTGGAGCTTGGCCTCCAGGTCGATCTTGGGCACGCCGAACGGGCAGGCGTTGACGCAGTTCGCGCAGCCGATGCAGCGGGTCGGGTCGGCCTCCTGCACCACGCCGTCGGCGGTGATCAGGATCGCCTCGGCCGGGCAGACCTCGGCGCACGGCGCGACCGGGTCCTCGCAGTGCATGCACACGGTCGGCAGCGAGGCGACGGTGTGCCCTTCGTCCGGGTAGTCCAGGTGGATCATCGACTTGCCGCGGTGCGAGTCGCACTCGCGGCAGGCCGACACGCAGGCCTGGCAGCCGATGCAGCGGCCCGGGTCGATGAAGATGGTGCGTCCCAGCATCTCGGTCAGCCCCTCTCGGCGGTGCCGCGGCCCTGCGGCGAGGTCGGCGGCAGCGGGTCGGTGCGCGAGACCTGGGCCGCCGGGTACGCCTCGCGGCCCGGCGGCACCGGCGGTGCGGGCACCGGGTCGATCGCCTCGGCCCGTTCGATCCGCACCGCGCACACCTTGTACTCGGGGATCTTCGAGCGCGGGTCCAGCGCGTCGATGGTCAGTTCGTTCGCGGCGACGGGGTACGGCCAGTGGTAGGGCACGAACACGTGGTCGGGGCGGATCGCCTCGGTCACCAGCGCGGGCAGCACCGCGCTGCCGCGCCGGGTCACCACCCGCACCGGCTCCCCGGTGCGGAACCCGTGCGAGGGGTGCACCTCCACCCACGGGCGGGGCGTCTGCTCGACCAGGCCGCCCAGGCGCCGGGTCTGGTTGCCGGACAGGAAGTGCGCGACGGTGCGCCCGGTGGTCAGCCGCATCGGGAACTCGTCGCCGTACGGGTCGGCGGGCGGGTGCCACTCCACCGCCTGCAGGTGCACCTTGCCGTCCGGGTGGTAGGTCCTCCCGTCCTCGAACAGCCGTGGCGTGCCCGGGTGTTCGAGGCTGGGGCAGGGCCAGGCGATGCCGCCGGTGGCCTCCAGGCGCTCGTAGGTGATGCCGTAGTAGTCGATGACGGTCCCGGCCGAGGCGCGGCGCAGTTCGTCGAACACGTCCTTCGAGCCCTCGAAGGCGAACTTGCCGCCCTGGCCGAGGCGGCGGGCGATCTCGCACATCACCCAGGTGTCGGTGCGCACGCCCGGGGGCGGCTCCTGGGCCTTGTTGTGCTTGATCACCCGGGCCTCGGCGTTGGCCATCACGCCCTCGTCCTCGGCCCAGGTGGTGACGGGGAGGACCACGTGCGCGTTGGCGGCGGTCTCGGAGAGGAAGAAGTCGAACTGGGCGTGGAACTCCAGCTTGTCGTAACCGTCCTTCACCACCGCGTGGTTGGGCAGCGAGACGAAGGGGTTGTTGCAGACGCCGATCAGTCCGCGGATCTCGCCGCGCTGCATCTGCCAGACCATCTCCATCATCGAGGTTCCGGCCTGCGGGAGTTCGGACTCCTCGATGCCCCAGATCGCGGCGATCTGGCGACGGTGCACCGGGTCGTTGATGGAGCGGCCGCCGGGCAGCAGGTCGGACTTCTGGCCGTGCTCGCGGCCGCCCTGGCCGTTGCCCTGGCCGGTGAGGGTGCCGTAACCGGCGCCGGGGCGGCCCAGGTTGCCGGTGGCGGTGCACAGGTTGATGACGGTCAGGCAGTTCTCCACGCCCTGGGTGTGGTGCTCGATGCCGCGCGCGTGGCAGGCCATCGCCCGCTCCGCGCGCCCGAACATCCGGGCCACCTGGACGATCTGCTCCTCGGGGACGCCGCAGATCTCGGCGGCGCGGCTGGGCGGGTACGCCTCGACGGTGGCCTTGACCTCCTCCCAGCCGGTGGCGTGCTCGGCCAGGAACGCCTCGTCGGTCAGCCCCTCCTCGACGATCACGTGCAGCACCGCGTTGAAGAACGCCGAGTCCGTACCGGACTTGAGCGCGACGTGGACGTCGGCGGTGCGGGCGACCGCGGTCTCCCGCGGGTCCACCACGATCAGGGTGGCGCCGCGGTCGCGGGCCCCCCACACGTACTGGGTCAGCACCGGGAAGCACTCGCCGACGTTGGCGCCGGCGATCAGCAGGCAGTCGGTCTGCAGCATGTCGGAGAACGGGTTGCCCGCCCGGTCGATGCCGAAGGCCAGCTTGTTGGCGCCCGCCGCGCTCACCATGCACAGGCGACCGTTGTAGTCCACGTGCCGGGTCTTCAGCGCGACCCGGGCGAACTTGCCGACCAGGTAGGTCTTCTCGGAGAACAGGCTGGCCCCGCCGAGCACCCCGAACGCGTCCCGGCCGCTCTCGGCCTGGATCCGGTTGATCTCGGCGACGGTGAAGTCCAGCGCCTCCTCCCAACTCACCTCCCGGAAGGGCTCGTCGCGGCTGCGGCGCATCAGCGGGGCGGTCAGCCGGTCCGGGTGGTTGACCTGCTGGTAGGCGTTGATGCCCTTGGGGCACAGGCGCATCCGGTTGATGTCGTGGTTGCGCGGCTCGACCCCGAACACCTTGCCGTGGCCGTCCACCCGCAGGTACATGCCGCACTGGATGCCGCAGAAGCAGCAGTGCGTGGGGACGAGGGTCTGCTCGGTCTGGTCGGCCCGCCAGGCCGCGGCGGGCAGGCCGCCCGCGTCGCGGAAGTCGCGGGTCCCGAGCGGGGCGACGCTCGGGTCCAACGGGACGTGTTCGTGGCTCACTTGAACCCCCGCTTGACGTTCGACAGGTAGGCGTTGCCGCGCAGCACCCGCTTGCAACGGGGGCAGTACTCGGCCCACCCGTCGAAGCCCAGGCGCAGGTCGCGCATGGTGGCGCGCAGGTTGTCCACCGCCGCGACGGTGTCGATCGGCTGGCCGCAGCGCTTGCACGCCTGCAGCTCCTCGGCGTCCGAACCCCTGCGCCGCGCCGTGTACTTGAACAGTTGCATGCCGACCGCGGCCGGGCGCTGCACGATGTGGAAGAACTTCCCGAACGGGAGGTAGACCAGGGTGAGGACCACCGAGGCCATGTGCAGGATCGCCAGGAACTCGTAGCCGCCGCCGTGCAGGAACATCTCGGAGAAGGTCAGCAGCAGGCCGGTGACCGAGATGGTGAGCAGGGCCAGCAGCGGCAGGAAGTCGTAGCCGAAGCGCTGGCCGGTGGTCGCGGCGCGGTCGCGCATCCGCCGCCACAGGAAGTACCCGGCGCCGCCGATCACCATCACCGCGGCCAGGTCCAGGCCGTGGTAGAGCGCCCAGCCGAGGAAGCTGCCGGAGTCGAAGCCGAACAGCCGCAGGCCCCACAGCCGCATCTCGTAGCCCGGTCCGGCCGCGCTGGCGGAGGTGAAGGTGAACCAGCCCCAGGTCAGCGGGAAGGTGATCGCGGCGGCCAGCAGGCAGCCCCAGAAGATCAGTTGGTGCGCCGCCCAGCGGGCGTGCGAGCGGGCGCCGAGGAACTTCTGGAAGCCGAGGTAGGTGGCGATCATCCTCGGCAGGGCGGCGGGCGAGCGCTTGAGGTTCTCCCAGGACAGCGCGGCCTTCCAGCCCTGCACGAACAACCGGCGGGCGGCGGGCGCGGAGACCCACACCACGTAGCGGTACACCACGCCGAAGGTGAGGAACACCGTGGCCACCGCGTACGGCACCAGCGCCGAGTCGAAGTCCCGCAGCAGGCGGCTGCCCAGGACGATCGCCACCACCAGCAGCACGCTCGCCGCCGCGGCGATCAGCGAGGCGCGCACCGCCGTCGCCCGGGTGGCCGAGGCCACCACCCCCGCCGCGCCGTCCCCGGCCGGACGGTCACCGATCGGTCTGCCCTGCGGGGGCGGCGCTGTCCCGGCCACGCGCACTCTCCTAAGCGCTCGACGAGCCACTCGACCTGACGTTCTCTCCGCCGGACGCTAGCGATCGCCCCCACCCGGCGCCCGTCCGCTGCGCCGCGGGCGGCGCGTCGCTGGGCCGGACGGGTGAACGACCGGTGCACCCGCACCTGGGGCCGGGGGGCGTGCATCGAGCCGGGCTGTGCTCAGCCGAGGGCGTCGACGGCGGCGCGGACGGCCTGCGGGTGGGCGAGCAGGTCGGTGCTGTCGGCCCACTGGTCGACGGCGCCGGTCAGCGGCCGGTCGCGCAACTCCGGTGCGGTGACCGTCCGTTGCAGGGCCCGGGCGAAGCGGTCGGCACGCAGGACGAGGTAGGGGCGGTCGTGGTAGCGGCGGCGGTCCGGGTCGAGCGGCTCGGTCAGGCCGAGCGCGTTGTGGGCGCGGGCCGCGGCCTCGTACGCCTCGCACAGGTGCTGTTCGCGGGCGGCCTGGTCGGGGGCGGCGAGGGCCGCGCGGAGGGCGGGGGCCAGCGCGGGGGCGGTGTCGAGGCGGGCGAAGGCGCTGCCGAACCACTTGCCGTACGGGGCGTAGCGGCGGCTCATCAGGAAGGCCAGCCGCATCAGGTCGCGGACCAGGCGGGCGGTGAGCAGGGCCGCGCCGAGTTCGTCCCCGGCTTCGGCGCAGCGGCCGACGAACGCCTCCTCCTGGGCGATCCGCTGCCACTGGCAGGCCAGCAGGTGGCGCCACACCTGGTCGGGGTACCAGCGCAGGCGCTCGCGGGCGGCGGTGAGGGTGCCGAGGCCGTCGTGGAGGAGCGCGCCGCCGGTGAACTCGGCGAGCCGCTGCTGCGGGAGGGCCAGCCAGTCGACGGGGCCGGGGGCGGTGTCGGCCCAGGCGGCGGCGGGCGGGCCGAGGCGTTCGGCGAGCCAGCCGGGCAGGTCGTGGACGGTGACGCGGTGGTCGACCGGGCCGTCGGCGGGCGGCGGGATAAGGAGGCTGACCGGGTTGTCCGGGTCGCCGGTGGCGCGGTAGTGGGTGGACCAGCCGCGGACGCGTCCGGGCAGGCGGGCGGCGAGCAGTTCGCGGATCGCGGGGCCGTGGCGGCGGGCGTCCGCCGGCTCCAGGAAGAGCTGCAGGCGCGGCCCCCATTCGTGGTCGGCGGAGCGGGCGCTGTCGAAGCCGAGCACCTCCGACCCGGGGTCGATCCGGGCGGCCGCGTGGCGCAGGCCAGGGTGGGCGCGCTCCAGGAGCGGGCGGACGGCTTCCTCGTACAGCGCCCGGGCGAGTTCGAGGCCGGGGACGAAGGGCGGGTCGGTGCGCGGGCCGGAGGGGGTGGGTGCGGTCATGCGGCCCACTGTGGCGGAGCGGAACCGGAAGGGGCCACCGTTTAATCTGCGACGGAGTCAGCCGACGGGGGCCGGGTGCGTGCCGAGCGGCTGCGGCGGGCGGGCGGCCCCGGGGGCGGTTCCGGCAGTTCCGGCAGTTCCGGTAGTTCCGGTAGCTCCGGCAGTTCCGGCAGTTCCGGCAGTTCCGGCGGTCGCGGCGGGCGGCCCCGGCTGCTCCGGTTCGTCGGGGCGCGGCCGGATCGGCAGGGCGATCAGCAGACCGAGGGTGAGCAGGGCGTACGCGCTGCCGCCGAGGAGGGTGCCGAGGTCGCGGCCGTCCGGGCGCCAGAGCCACACCATGCCGCTGGAGACGACGAGTTGGAGCAGCCAGCAGAGGGCGAGCCACCCGCGGCGGTGGCGGGGCCTGCTCAGGGCGACGTCGGCGAGGACGACCAGGGCGGGCAGCATCCAGACCAGGTGGTGCACCCAGGTGATCGGGCTGACCAGGCAGCACGCGAGGCCGGTGAGGCTGTACGCGGCGAGGCTGTCGCGGGCGGCGGCGGCCCGGCGCAGGCGGTGGGCCCAGAGCACGAGGACGGCCAGTACGGCGGCCACCCACAGGGCGCGGCCGGGGAGTTGGGGGCCGAGCCGGGCGATCAGCCCCTGCAGGGACTGGTTGGACATGTTGGCGAAGCCGCCGACCCGGTCGGTGTCCCACAGGGTGACGGTCCAGAACTGGCGGGAGACCCCGGGGGCGAGCAGGAAGCCCGCGCCGGTGGCGCCCAGCGCGGTGACGACGGCGGTGGCCGCGGCCCGCCACTGGCGGGTGAGCAGCAGGTGGACGATGAACAGGGCCGGGGTCAGCTTGATCGCGGCCGCCAGTCCGGTGCCGACCCCGGCGAGCCGACGCCAGTGCGTGGAGGCGAATCGGCGGCCGGACAGGTGCCGGTCGGCGAGGACCAGGGCCACCAGCAGCAGGTTGACCTGTCCGAAGCTGAAGGTGTCGCGGACGGGGTTGGTCAGGCCGCACAGGCAGGCCGCGAGGCCGAACGCGTACCAGCGGCACCAGCCGCGGCGGCGGGCGATCGGGTCGACGGTCCAGTGCAGCAGCAGGGCGGTGGCGGCGGCGGACAGGGTCACGCCGACGGCGATCGCCGGGTGCCAGCCGAACAGGAGCATCGGCAGCATGCAGACGGCGGCGAACGGCGGGTAGGTGAATCCGTAGCCGGTGCCGGGGCGGACGTAGTCGTAGAGCTGCCCGGTGTCGGCCCAGTGGTGCACGGCGCCGTAGTACACGCCGACGTCGAACCAGCCGCGGTGGCCGGGGATGACGGCCAGGACCAGGGCGGTGGCGAGGACGCAGGCGGCGAGGACCGCGATCCTGGCGGTGGTGCTGCCGCGGGTCAGCACGTCGCTTGCCTTTCTTGGAAGATGAATTGTCGCTCGGCCAGTGCGAAGGTGGCCGCTCCGGCGGCCATGCCTCCGGCAGTGAGCACCAACTCGGCGGAATCGGGCGGGAATCCGTCCGGCATGACAGCGAACGCAAGGACGGCACAGGCGAGTTCGACCGTCCGCCGGGCATGCACGGCGCGCACGGCGAACGCCGCCGGGACGACGCACCACAGCGCGTACCAGGGACGGAAGGCCGGGCCGAGGGCGACCAGTGCGGTGAAGGCGAGCGCCAGGGCCGCCGCCGGTTCACCCTGACCCCTGGCGACCCGGGCCGCGAGCAGGCAGACCGCGACCGCCGCGGCGGCCAAACCCAGCAGCCGAACCACCGTAACCGGCCCCTCCGGTGCGACGTCGGCCAGATCGGCGAGCAGGCGACCGAGACTGCTGGTCGGCGACCAACTGCTGTCGGTGGCCGGGCTGGTGAGCGCGGAGACCCAGCCGTAACCGGTACCGGCCGCGGCAGTGACGGCGACCGTGGTCACGGCGGCGGCGAGCAGCATGGACACGGCCAGCAGCAGCGGACGCCACCGACCGCCGAACGGGCCGCGCCGACGGCCCGGTTCACCCACCCCCGGCGCAGTGGCGGCGAGCCACCAGGCGGCGGGGAGGGCCAGCGCGGCAGCACTCCTGACCGGGGCAGCGAGGACACTCAGCACGCCGCCAGGCCCAGCACCGAACGAGCGGCCACCCGAACCAACCGCATCCCACCCAACGATCGACCCTCGTCTCCGGAAGCCCAGTTCACCCGCCCCCAACGCCGTGACGACGGGCAGGACCAGCACGGCAGCAGCCCCGACCGGAGCAGCGGGGGGTCTCAGCACGCCGCCGGGCCGGACCCCGGCCGAACGACCAGCCGAATCAGCCGCCACGCCGACCGCATCTCGCCCAATGCTCAACCCTCCCCTCCGGAAGCCCAGTTCACCTGTCCCCGGTGCAGTGGCGGCGAGCCACCAGGCGGCGGGGAGGGCCAACGCGGCGGGGGCCTTGGCCAGGGCGGCGAGGGCGATCAGGGTGGCGGCGGCGAGCGGGCGGGGGTGGGTGGCGGCGAGCAGGCCGGTAAGCATCAGGGCCAGCGGGACGGCGTCGTTGTGCGCCCCCGCGACCAGGTGCAGCAGGACCAGCGGGTTGAGCGCGCCCAGGTGCAGTGCGGCGGCCGGGTCGGTGCCGAAGCGGCGGGCGAGGGCCGGGAGCAGGGCGGTGAGCGCGGCGACGGCGGTGACGGCGGTCAGCCGCAGCAGCAGCGTCCCGGCGTAGGGGTGGTCGGCGAGCGGTGCGGCGGCCCGGGCCAGCAGCAGGAAGGCGGGGCCGTACGGGGCGGGGGCGTGCTGCCAGACCTGGGGCACCTGCTGGGCGACGGGGCCGCCGAGCACGGCGGGCCCGTCCGCGTAGACGTCGAACCCGCTTGCCTGCATGGCTCCTTGGGCCAGGTAGCTGTAGGCGTCGCGGCTGAACAGCGGGGGCAGGAGCAGCAGCGGGGCGGCCCACCAGGCCAGGGTGACGGTCAACCAGCGAGTGGGGGGCCGGAGTTGTCCCCCGGGGCGGCGGCCGGTGGCGCCCAGGAGCAGCCAGGCGGCGGTGAGGACGGTCAGGCCCGCGAAGACCAGCACGGTGCCCGCGCCGCCGGAGGCGCGCAGCGCGGGGCCGGTGGTGGCGGCGGGCAGGGCGCCGGAGGTGAGTCCGCCGGTGGCGAGGGCGAGCGAGCCCAGCAGCCCGAGCCACCGGTACCGGCCCGGGTGGGCGTTCGCGCCCGTGTTCGGCATGTCGGGAACGCTGGCAGAGGGGCGTGGCCCCCGGGGGAAGAGTCGGCGTCCACCGGGTTGCCGGGGGACGTCCGGAGCACGCTGTGCGCAGGCCGGGGCGGGTGCCGGGGGCGGGCCGCCGCGCGGGGCCGAACCCGGCATTCAGCAGGTGCACATCTGGTCTCCCACGGACGGCCACCTCAGGGCCAGTCGGGTCGGGGAGACATACGGGTGCCGCCCGTGGCCGGCGCCGCCCGACCGGCGGCCCGGGTGCGAGCGCCCGTGTCGTTGCGTGTCGTCCCGTGCCGTCCGTCGCCACCCTACCGCGCCCCGAGATCCCGGAGAGTCCCGCCATGACCACCGCCCCCGCCCGTCCCGGACAGCTCCCCGCCCAGCCCTCCCGGCCGTCGTCGAACCGGCGAGTCGAGCCCCAACAGCCCACGTACCAGCTGGCGTTCGCGCGGACCGCGGAGGAGGTGCGGGCCGCCCAGCGGCTGCGCCACCAGGTGTTCGCACAGGAGATGGGCGCGGTGCTGGACTCGCCGCTGCCCGGTCTGGACGCCGATCCGTTCGACGAGTTCTGCGACCACCTGCTGGTGCGCGAGCAGCCCTCCGGCGAGGTGGTCGGCACGTACCGGCTGCTGCGGCCCGAACAGGCGCGCCGGGCGGGCCGGTTGTACTCCGACACCGAGTTCGACCTGGCCCGGCTGGGCGGGTTGCGGGACGGCATGGTGGAGGTCGGGCGGTCCTGCATCGCGGCGGAGCACCGCGGCAACGGCGCCGTGATCAACCTGATGTGGGGCGGCATCGCCCGCTACATGACCGCCACCGGCAACGCTTGGCTGGCGGGCTGCTGCTCGGTGCCGCTGGCCGACGGCGGCGCGACCGCGGCCGGGGTGTGGGACGCCGTCTCCGCCAAGCACCTGGCGCCGCCGCAGTACCGGGTCGCCCCGCTGCGCCCGTGGTCGGCGCAGGGCGTGTCCCGGAAGGGCCGCACGCCCGTCCCGGCGCTGCTGCGCGGCTACCTGCGGCTGGGGGCGTGGGTGTGCGGCGAGCCCGCGTACGACCCGGACTTCAACGTGGCGGACCTGTACGTGCTGCTGTCGCTGGAGCGCACCGACCCGCGCTACCTGCGGCACTTCCTGGCGGCCGCGGCGGACCTGCCGATCTCGGCGATCATCGGCAGCACCCAGGGCCCGGGCGCGGCGGTCACGGCTGTCGCGCCGCCGCTCGCGCCGCCGCTCGCGCCGTCCCCGCGCGGAACGGCGACGGCGGCATGAGCGCCTGGCTGCCGACCGCGCCGTGCACGCCCGGCGGCTGCGTGACGGTGACCGGGCCGCGGGCGGGCCTGCCGCTGCGGGTGCTGCGGCTGACCGGCTGCCTGCTGGTGCTGGCCGCCGGGCTGGCGGCGGTGCCGGTGGTGCGGGCGCTGGCGTGGCTGCCCGCGGAGCGGCTGGTGCGCTGGTGGTCGCGGCTGCTGCTGGCCGTGCTGGGCGTGCGGGTGCGGGCGGTCGCCGTGCCGGGTCGGCAGTCCGGTTCCGGTGGTTCGCTGCTGGTGTCCAACCACATCTCGTGGCTGGACGTCCTGCTGGTCGGCGCCGTCCGCCCGGGCCGGATGCTGGCCAAGACCGAGGTCGGCCGCTGGCCGGTGCTGGGGCCGCTGACCTCGTGGGGCGGCACCCTCTTCATCGACCGGGAGCGGCTGCGGGCGCTGCCCGGCACGGTCGCGGACATCGCGGCGGTGCTGCGCCGCGGCGGGCGGGTGGTGGTCTTCCCGGAGGGCAGCACCTGGTGCGGGCGCGGCGGGGGACGGTTCCGCCCGGCGCTGTTCGAGGCGGCGGTGCGGGCGGACGTCCCCGTGCAGCCGCTGGCGCTGCGCTACCGCACCGCGGACGGCCGTCCCAGTACCGCGCCCGCGTTCGTCGGCGAGGACGGGCTGCTGGCCTCGATGTGGCGGGTGGTGTCGGTACGGGGCCTGCGCGCGGAGGTCGAGTTCCTGCCGCAGTTGCCGCCCGCGCTGTTCCCGGACCGCCGTCGGCTCGCGGCGGCCGCCCAGCGGGTGGTGGACCGACTGCGCGACCCGTCCGACGGCCTCGGTTGCGCGGCCTGCGCGCCCGTCGTCGAGCGTCCGGCCCGGATGCCGGAACCCGCGAGGCCGGTGGGGGTCGGCGGGTAGGCGGGCGGCTCGGGCGCCTCCCGTATGATCGGGCGGGTTCAGAGTCGGAAGAGGGCGAGGAGGTGCTCGATGCAGGTGGACGAGGAGGCCGTCGGCGCGGTGCTGAACCGGCTGCGCCGGGCACAGGGCCAGCTGAGCGGCGTGATCGCGATGATCGAGGCCGGGCGTGACTGCAAGGACGTGGTCACGCAGCTCGCCGCCGTCTCGCGCGCGCTGGACCGGGCCGGGTTCAAGATCCTCGCCAGCGGCATGCGCCAGTGCCTGGCGGAGGCCCAGGAGGGCGCCGCTCCGATGACCGAGGCGGAGCTCGAGAAGATGTTCCTCACCCTGGCCTGACCGCCGCCCGCCGCGCACCACTCACCGCGCACCACCTGCCGTGCGCCGCCCGCCGTGCGCCGCGCCGCAACGGACGCGGTGCACGCGAGCCACTTCCCGCTCGCTCAGGCAAGGGCCAGGAAGAGCTTCTCCAGTTCGGCCTCGCTCATCGGGGCCGCGCCTTCCTCCGACTCGGCCAGGCACTGGCGCATGCCGCTGGCCACGATCTTGAACCCGGCCCGGTCGAGGGCCCTGGAGACGGCGGCGAGCTGGGTCACCACGTCCTTGCAGTCGCGGCCGGCCTCGATCATCGCGATCACCCCGGCCAGCTGGCCCTGCGCCCGGCGCAGCCGGTTCAGCACCGCACCGACGGCCTCGTCGCCCACCTGCATCGGGTCTCCTCCTCGTCCTCGGCGGGCGCCGGTCGCCGCCCGCCCCCAGGGGGCGTGCCGCGTCCCGTGACCCGGCCCTCATACCCCCTCCCGTATCAACCCGCCCGGCGGACGGCGCATTCCCCCGCCCGCCGGACGCCCCGGCCCTCCCCCGCGTTCCCCCGGGCGGCTCAGGCCGCGGCCTCCCAGGCGCCGTAGCCGCCGAGCAGGTCGGAGGTGTGCGGGTGGCCGTGGTGGCGCAGCAGGCTGGCCGCGATGGAGGAGCGGTGGCCGCCCGCGCAGTGCACGACGACCTGGCGGTCGCGCGGTATCTCGGCGAGGCGGTGCGGGAGTTCGGCGAGCGGGAGGTGGACAGAGCCGGGGATGTGTCCGTCCGCGCGCTCGCCCTCGCCGCGGACGTCGACGACCAACGGCGGTTCGGCCCCGGCGAGTTCGGCACGCAGGTCGGCGACGGTGCGGCGGGGGGCCTGGCGCATCTGCCCGGGGACGGCGCGGAAGGCCGCCTCGGGGTCGGCGAGGTGTCCGGCGACGCGGTCGAAGCCGATCCGGGCGAGCCGGGTGACGGTCTCCTGCTCGCGACCCTCGGGGGCGATCACCAGCAGCGGCCAGGCCGGGTCGAGGACGGTGCCCGCCTGCTCGGCGAAGCGGCCGTCGGCGGGGACGTTGACGGCCCCGGCGAGGTGTCCGGCGGCGAACTCCAGCGGGTCGCGGGCGTCGACCACCACCACGCCGTCCTCGGCGCGGCGGGCGAGGAAGGTCTCGGCGTCCAGCGGGGCGGCGAGCGCGGCGGCGTCGAACAGGTCGCGGTCGCGGCGGTTGAGGTCGGCGTCGTAACCGAAGTAGCCGGGGGCGGTGGGCTGTCCGGCGGTGACGATGGCCACGAACTCGTCCTCGGTCATCGGCGCGCAGGCGTAGTTGGTGGCGCGCTGCTGCCCGATGGTGGACTGCCGCTCGGTGGACAGGTTCTTGCCGCAGGCGGAGCCGGCGCCGTGCGCGGGGAAGAGCCGGACCTCGTCCGGCAGCGCCATCAGCTTGCGCTGGACGCTGTCGTACAGCATCCGGCCGAGCCGGTCGGCGGTGACGCCCGCGGAGGCCAGCAGGTCGGGGCGGCCGACGTCGCCGACGAACAGCGCGTCGCCGGTGAGCACCCCGTACGGGACGGTGTCCTCGGCGTGCTCGCGGACCAGGACGCTGATCGACTCGGGGGTGTGGCCGGGCGTCTCCACGATCTCCAGGACGACCTCGCCGAGGCTGATCCGCTCGCCGTCGGCGAGCTTGCGGATCGGGTACTCGGTCTCGGCGCGGCGGCCGTAGCCGATCCAGGCTCCGGTGCGGTCGGCGAGTTCGAGGTGGCCGGAGAGGAAGTCGGCGTGGAAGTGGGTGTTGATGACGCCCACGACCGTGAAGCCGCGGGTCTCGGCCTCCGCGAGGTACTCGTCCACGTCCCGGCGCGGGTCGACCACCACGGCGCGGCCGGTGGTCTCGTCCGCGATCAGGTACGAGGCCTGGGAGAGGCAGTCGAGGTAGTACTGGGCGAAGAACACGGGGGTCCTCTTCTCTGCATCGGCTGGAGGTGCGGCCACACACGGGCCGGGATACCCCGGTAGGTATTCTTGCAGGCAGTTCCCGGTCAGGAGGCCTGCCGCGTTGATACCGGTGGGGGTATATGCTCGGGACCAACGATATACCCCCGCCGGTATCTTCCCGGGGACGGACCGCCGTCCCGGGGCCCGCCGGAACCCCCGTACCACCCGCCCACCCCCAGGAGGACACCGTGGCCTGGACCCCCCAGCCACCCGCGCCCGCGCAGATCGACCCCACCGAGGCGCACCGCCTGGCCGCCGCCGGGGAGGCGCTGCTGCTCGACGTCCGCGAGCCCGAGGAGCACGCCGAACTGCACGCGCCCGGCGCGGTCCTCGTCCCGCTCGGCGACCTCGGCGCCGCCGCGGGCCTCGACGCCGCGCGGGCCGCGGGCGGCGGACGGCCGGTGCTGGCGGTGTGCCGCTCCGGCCACCGCTCGCAGACGGCCGCCGAGCTGCTGAACGCGCACGGAGTGCCGACGGCGAACGTGGCGGGCGGGATGCGCGCCTGGCTGCGGGCCGAGCTGCCCGTGCACCGGGACGCGTGTCGCTGCGGCGGCGCGATATGAGCACCGTCCTGCTCGCACTGGCCGCCGGCGCGGTGGTCGGCCTGGCGCTGGGCGGGCTCGGCGGCGGCGGCAGCATGCTGGCCGTCCCCGCGCTGATCTACCTGATCGGACTGACACCCGGCACCGCGACCACCGCCAGCCTGCTGATCGTCGCCCTGACCTCGCTCACCGGACTGGTCGCCCACGCACGGGCCGGACGCGTCCGCTGGCGCGAAGGGCTGCTGTTCGGCGCGGCCGGGCTGCCGCTCGCCGCGCTCGGCGGCGCGCTCTCCCGCCACCTGCCCGGCCCCGCCCTGACCGCCGCGTTCGCGCTGCTGGCCGGACTGGCCGCCTGGCGGATGCTCGCGGGCGGGCGGCGGACGGCGGACGAGGGCACCGGCGGCAGCGACGTTGCCGGTGGCGGCGGTGGCGCGGCGTGTCCGACGACGGTCGCGGGGCGGGCGCCCGCACCCGTACCCGGGGCCGCACCCACACTCGGGGCCGCTCGGACGCCCGGCGGCACGGGGGCGACGGTCGCCCTCGCGACCGAGATGATCCCTGCAGGGACGAACTCCGCTCCCGAGCCGCTCCCGGCCACCGCCGGGCCCGCGCCCCGAGCGTCCGCCCCGGCGCGGCGGGCCGCACTGGCGGGGGCCGGACTGGGGGCGGCGACCGGGCTGCTGGGCGTCGGCGGCGGATTCCTCGCGGTGCCCGCGCTGGTGTCCTTCCTGGCGTTCCCGATGGCCGAGGCGATCGGCACCAGCCTGCTGGTGATCACCCTGAACTCGCTGGCCGCGCTGCTGCCCCGGCTGGGCGCGGCCGCCGAGATCCCCTGGTCGACGGTCGGCCCGTTCGCCGCCGCGGCAGTCCTCGGCGCCTGGGACGGCAAGCGACTCGCGGCCAAGCTGTCCGGCCGCACGCTGCAGCGACTGTTCGCCGGGGCCCTGCTGGCGGTCGCCGCCCTGATGCTGGTGGACGCCGTGCTCTGACGCCTTCGCCGCCCCCGCCCTCGACGTCCCGACCGCGGCGCGCACCTGCCGTCGCACCCGTCCCGGGCCGCCCGACCGCCGCTTCCCGCCCCTCCGGCTACCGGCACCGCTCAGGCACCCTTGGACGTTCCCCCCTTTTTGCCCGGTTTCCTCCGTTTTCCCGCCCGGCCCGCCCCCACGCGCCGGGGCCTCCCCCTCCCGAAAGGTCCGACCCGTCCCATGACCACGCCCCTGACCGTCGAGCAGCTCCAGCCCCGTCTGCACGAGCTGACCGTCATCGACGTCCGCTCCCCCGGCGAGTTCGCCGGGGGACACATCCCGGGCGCCCACAACGTGCCGCTCGACCAACTGGCGCGGGCCCTGCCCGCGCTGCGGGCCGCTGCCGAGCGCGGCGAGCTGGCCGTCGTCTGCGCCTCCGGCGCCCGCGCCCTGAACGCCTGCGAGCAGCTGTCCTCGGCCGGCGTGCGGGCGCTGCTCATCGACGGCGGCACCTCCGCCTGGACCGCCAACGGCGGGGCGCTGAACCGGGTGCCGGGCCAGAAGGTCCGCTGGGCGATGGACCGGCAGGTCCGGCTGGTGGCGGGTTCGCTGGTGCTCGCGGGCATAGTCGTCGACGTGGCCGTCCCCGGCGTGCGCTGGGTGTCGGCCGCGGTGGGCGGCGGCCTGCTGTTCTCGGCGGTCAGCAACACCTGCGCGATGGGTTCGCTGCTGGGCAAGCTCCCGTACAACCGTCCGCGTGACTCCGGCGCCGCGCTCGACGCGACGCTCACCGCGCTGCGCGACGGCGGCAAGTGACGGGAAAGGAACGGTAGTTCGAGCGACTCGAGTGCCTCAGGGGCGGCAAGTGGCGTCCACGTCGAGTTCGTGGGATCTCGTCAGATCCCTTGCCCGTCCGGGAAGTTCAGCCCCCGGATCCCCTCCCCTCGTCGGGTGGGGGCGCCGGGGGCCTTCGCGCGCCGGTCGGGGAGGGGGCCGACCCGCCGCCGCCGTGGGGCGGTTCAGCGGGTGACGGCTGCGCCCTGCGGGGCGGGCGTGGTCGTGGTGGCGGTCGGGGTGCAGGAGGCGGCGGGGGCCGCGGTGCCGTAGTGGTTGGCCAGCCAGAAGCCGGCCAGCAGGCCCGCCACGCCGAGCGCCTTGTGACGGTTGCGCTTCCACCACGAGGGCGTACCCGCGGCCATGAACCGCAGTTGGGTGAAGTCCGGGTGTTCGCTGGGCGGTGCGTCCTTGAACATTCCCATCGCGGATGATCCTCCTCTCGCGTCGGGGAGTTCATGACCATACGCCCGGTTCCGCCCTGACCGCAGGCAATTAATGCCGATTCACGGGTCTGCGCGCGCCCCCGCGCGCCCCCTTCCGCGCCCTGCGGCAGGTCTCACCAGTGCGCGGGACGGGCCAGGTCGGCGCCGAGGCGGGTGGCGGAATCGCCCTTGGCGGCGTTGAGTTGGGACTGTGTGAGGAACAGCGCACCGGTCAGGTCGGCGCCCCGCAGGTCGGCGTCGCGCAGGTCCGCACCGATCACGTCGGCCTCCCGCAGGTCCGCGCCGGACAGGTCGGCCGCGATCAGGTAGGCGCCCCGCAGGTTGGCGCCGCGCAGGTCCGCACCGCGCAGGCGGGCCCCGATCAGGTCGGCGCCCCGGTGGTTGCGCTTCTTGCCGGGCAGCGCGTTCCGGGTCAGTTCGCTGGCCCGGAGCAGGAGTTCGTTGGCACCGGCCCGGATCGCGGGGACGTCGGCGGCGATCAGCGCGGCGGCGTCCCGGAGGGTGAGCTCCTCGATCCCGTCGAACGTCCGACGGAGTTCGGCGTGCACCGGGCGGGCCTTCGGAAGCTCCAGCGCCTCGGCCAAGTACCGCAGCAGCTCGTGCAGTTGGCGCATCACCGGGAACACCTCGAACATCTGCCCGGCGGTCTCCCGGTCCTCCCGCCAACCGCGTCCGCCGAAGGTGTGCCGGGAGACCTTCTGCCCGGCCCCGAAGCAGTCGAAGACCGTGCAACCCTGGTAGCCGCGCTCGCGCAGGACGGGGTGGATCCCGCAGCGGTAGTCGGCCTGCAGGTTGCGGCAGGGCGTGCCCGCGTTCTTGTTCGCCGCGAAGTCGCTGGACTTGGCGAAGGGCAGGGCGACGCAGCACAGTCCGAAGCAGGCGGAGCAGTCGGCGAGCAGGTCGAGTCGACGGCCGGTCGGGGCGGGCTGCTGCTGGTCGGTCACGGTGCGGAGCCTCCGGTGGTGGGGTGGTGGTGGCTCCATTCTCCCCGGTGGACCGGCCGTACTCGAACCCGCACCCGACCCTGCGGCGACGGTCGGCCGGCCCGCCCGCTCCACGCTCACCCTCCGGGCGCAGCCCGCGCCCGGAGGCGGACCTTGCGGGGCGAAGGGCACGAACGGCAGAGAATCCCGCGCGCACCGGAATTCCGCACCGTGTCGGGTTCGGCTTCGGCGAATCCGGCGAGTATGGTGCGATCCCCGGATGCGGATCATCCGGGAGGCGGGGCACCGGGGGTACGGTGCGGCGACGCGCCGCGTCCGCCCGCGGCTCCATGGGAGACGTGGCGAGGGAGGAGTCACGGGTGCGGCCCGAATCGGCGGGCGAAGGCTCGACGGATTCGCTGCTCACCGCTGCCTCCGCGGCCCTGCGGGTGGAACGTGCGGAGCTGGCCGGCGCCCTGCTCGACCAGTTGCCCGTCGCGGTGGCGGTGCTCGACGGCGAGTTGCGCTGGCGCTACCTGAACCCGCCGTTCCAGCAGGTCACGAGCGTGTCGCCGACGGCCGTGCTGGGGCGCCCCGTCGCGGACGCGGACCGCGCCCTCCCGCACGTGCTGGCCGACGGGCGGCCGCGTTCCGGGACGTTCGCCGGGCGGCCCGCCGACTTCCGCAGGCTGGAGGTGCGGGGCGCGCCGGTCGGCCTGCTGGCCGTGCTGCCGGGCGGCGCCGACGCGCACCGGGCCGAACTCGAACGCGTCCGGGCCCGGTTCGCCCTGCTGGAGGCCGGTTCGGAGCGGATCGGCACCACCCTCGACCCGGACACCACCTGCGCGGAGCTCGCCGCGTTCGTCGTCCCCCGCTCCGCCGACCTCGCCCTCGTCGACGTCCTGCCGCTCGACGCGCCCGACACCGGCGGCGCGGTCGCCGCTGCTGCCGCGGCAGGCGGCGACCGTCCGCTCCCCCGGCTGCGGCGCGCCGCCACGGCCTGCGAGAAGGACCTGTCCGAGCTGCTGGCGTCCGCGCCGACCGGCGGACCGACCGGCGGACCGGCCGTGCGGCACCGCCCCGGCTCGGTGGCCGCCCGGGCGCTCCTCGAGGACCGTCCGGTGGCCGCCAACCTGCTGTCCGCCGAGGAACTGGCGGCGCTCGTGCCCGACCCGGCCGCCCTGGCCGCGTGCCGGGCCGCAGGCGTCGACTGCCTGCTCGCGGTGCCGCTGATCGCCCGCGGACGGCCCATCGGGGTGCTCACCCTGGCACGGGCGCACGGCAGTTCGCTCGGCTTCACCGACGAGGACACCGAACTGCTCGCCGCGATCACCGGACGCGCCGCGCTCACCCTCGACCACGCCCGGCGCTACGCCCGCTCGCAGAACACCGCCCTGGAACTCCAGCGGGCCCTGCTCGCCGAACCCGGCAGCCCGCACCCCAACCTCGAACTCGCCTCCCGCTACCTGCCGTCCGGCATCACCTCCGTGGTCGGCGGCGACTGGTACGAGACGGTGCGGCTGCCGTTCGGACGGACCCTGCTCGCGATGGGCGACGTGATGGGGCACGGCGTCGAGGCCGCCGTCGACATGAGCAACTACCGCTCCACGCTGCGCTACGTCGCCGCGATGGACCTGCCGCCGCACCGCATCCTGCGCCAGCTCGACGCCCTGATCGCCGAGCAGGAGAACGCCCGTCCCGCGACCTGCGTGCTGGCCCTCGCCGACCCCGCCCGGGCCCGCTGGACCCTCGCGAGCGCGGGCCACCTGCCGCCCGCGCTGCTCACCTCGCACACCACCGAGTTGGTCGACGTGCCGACCGGCCCGCCCCTGGGCACCGGCGTCGGCGGCTACGAGCAGACCACCATGGAGCTGCGCGCCGACCACGCCCTGCTGCTGTACACCGACGGCCTGGTGGAGCGGCGCGGCGAGGACATCGACGCCTCGCTGGCCCGCCTGTCCGCGCTCCGGCTCCCCTCGGACGGCCCGCTCGACTCCCTGCTGGACGCCACCCTCGCCGCGCTCGCGCCGGAGGACGCCGAGGACGACATCGCCCTGCTCGCGGCCCGGGTCCGTCACCGGCCGTCGTGAGCCGGCCGCGTGCGGCGCCCGGAGCACGTGCGGCGCCCGGGCCGCTCAGGGCGTAGGGCCTCGCTCAGGGCGTAGGGCGGGGATCGGCCAGGACGGGGATCGGCGAGGACAGGGGTCGGTCAGGGCGCCGAGGAGAGTTTCGGCCCGCCGCCGGGCGTTGCGGCCCGGGCCGCCGGGGGCCAGCCTCGGTGGTAACCCGCCGAGAGCGGGCCGCCGACCAGGTCGAGCACGGCGGTGGCCGCCGCCCCGAGGGCGGTGGGGTCGCCGGACTCGCCCAGTGCGCGATGGGCCTCCAGGAGGCGTCCGCCGAGGTCGGGGGCGGTGGCGAGCAGGCGACGCGGGAACCACTTGCCGGTCCCGGTCCAGGCCCGGTGGTGGTCGCTGAGCAGGTCGGCAGCGGCGCGGAGGACCTCGGCGCCGATGGCGAGCGCCTCCAGGCGGTCCGGGGCGTCGCCGAGGTCGTCCAGCAGGTCGGTCAGGGCGTACCGCAGGTTCTCGCGCTGCTCGGCGCCGAGCGGGGGCGGGCCGGTCAGCAGTTCGGCCCGGCAGTCCGCGACGATCCGGGCGGCGTGACCGTCGCGGTCCAGCAGGACCAGCCCGGTCGCGTACAGCTGCTGCACCACCCCGCGACGGGAGGCGGCGTCGAAGGCGCGCAGTTCGGCGAGCCCGGCCCTGGTGTGCGCGAACACCTCGACCACCCGCCCCTCGTGGCGCAGCGTCTCACGGTGGGTCTCCCGGCCGTCGGGCAGCAGCACGGCCAGGTCGAGGTCGCTGCCCGCCCGGGCCCGCCCCGCCGCCACGGAACCGGCCAGCACCACGGCCGACGCGTCGGGGTAGCGCTCGGCGGCGACCCTCCTGGCCTGGTCGATCATCACCTCTCGCATGCGCACAGCCTCCCACAGGGGCGGACGGCGCCACGGGCGTGCACAATCCCGCACAGGTGAGCAGAAATTTGCCCGGGCACTCATAAAGCTGCACGGGCAGGAACCCATCCGCACGGACGCACGCAGGCATGCGCAGCATCCGTGGGCGGCCGCGCACATTCGGGAGCCGCCCTGACGAATCGTCAGCCGGGCGTTCGGCCGACACCCCGGCGCCCGTCCGGCCCGTTGCCGCGGCGGGGGCTGTTCGGGCCCCGGGAGCCGCGGGCGCGGCGGGCGCGGTCGGCGGCGTAGGCCGCGCCTGCGGCGAGGGCGACCAGGAGGGCGGTGGCGAGGCGTCCACCGGCCAGATCGAGTCCGAGGAAGAGCACGAACAGGAAGGCCGCGACCGGGAGCAGCAGGGCGAGCAGGGTCTGGCCGAGGACCGCGATGGTGGCGGTGCGCGCGTACTTCTCCTCGCCGTGCGGGGTGGCGCCGGGGCCGGGGCCGCCCGCCGCCTCGTCGGGCCAGTAGAAGGCGGTGGCGCGCCGGGCGAGGGCGCTGGTGGCGCGGACGTTGGCGCGCCCCATGACGGGGATCCACACCACGGGGAAGGCGAGTCCGAAGACCACCAGGAGCGCGGTGCCGACCCAGCCCGCGATCCGGCGGATCCGGCCTCGGGGATCCTCGCCGATGGCGACGAGCCCGAGCAGGTAGGCCATCCGCCGGACCATGTCCAGCCGAGAGGCCCAGGACGGGCGGGACGACGGGCGGGACGACGGCCCGGCCTTGGGGACGGCATCCTCCGCAGCGGTGGCGGCCAGCGCGGCGCGGGCCTCCGGGACGGTGGCGTACACGCCCTGCAGGACGAGGAGTTCGGCGCTGCGTTCGGCCCGGTCGCCCTCCGCCCCGGCGAGGAGGGCGAGTTCGAGGACCATCCGGGCCTGGGCGAGCATGCCCGCGCAGAACGCCACCGGAACGAGGAGGACCAACGGCCCGCCGACCACGCAGCCCTCGACCAGGGTCAGCCGGATGCCGTGGGTGATGACGGCCGCGCGCCGCTCGGCGAGCGTGCCCGCCCCGGCAGACCCGGCCACCGCCTTCTCGGCGGGCTTCGACTCCTGGCGCACCGCCAGTGCGGCCAGGTGCTCGGGCAGCCGCACGGCATCGTGCCGGACGGCCCTCCACAGTTCCCCGGCCGCCCCGCCACCGACCGCGTCCGGGCCATCCGCGGTTCCGGCTCCGACCCCGGAGCCGCCTCCGGAACCGGGTCCGGCTCCGGACGGTGGCGGCCCGTCGGCGGACCCGTTCGCCATCGGCCCGTCGGCGGGCTGCGCCGCTTCCCCTCCCGGGTGCTCCATCCCGACAGACTACTCGGACAAAACGGTGGAAAACACCTGCCGGGCTCGTCCGGGCCCACCCGGAAGGTCCCAGCCTCCGCATTCACACACCAGTGCGGAAATGGCGGCAGACGTTCGTCTGCGCGAAAGATCCCTTTGTCTGACCGCACGCCTGGCGTGGCCACAACGTTGGCATGCGAGTCGCCATCGTCACCGAGTCCTTCCCGCCCGAGGTCAACGGCGTGGCCCACAGCGTGCTGAGGGCTGCCGAGCACCTCGTTCGGCGGGGCCACCAGCCCCTGGTGATCACCCCTGCCCCGGCGCGGGGCGCGCACTGCCCGCCGCAGTCCTTCGGCCCGGACCGGGAACCGCTGCCAGTGGTGCGCGTCCCCTCCGTCCCGCTGCCCCGCTACCCGCAGGTGCGCATCGCCCTGCCCAGTCGCAAGCTGGCCGCCGCGCTGACGGCCCACCGGCCGGACGTGGTGCACCTGGCCAGTCCGTTCGTCCTCGGCGCGCGGGCCGCCCGGCTCACCGAGCGCCTGGACCTGCCGACCCTGGCGGTCTACCAGACCGACCTGGCGGGGTACGCACAGGCGTACCGGATGGGCCGGGGGGTCGGTTCGGCGATCGCCTGGGCACGGATCCGCTCCGTGCACCGCGCCGCCGCCCGTACGCTCGCCCCGTCGACCCCGGCCGCGCAGGACCTGACGGCGCACGGGGTGCGGCAGGTCCGGATCTGGGCGCGCGGCGTCGACTCGGTGCGCTTCCATCCCGACCACCGCGACGAGGCGCTGCACCGCGCGCTGGCCCCGGGCGGCGAGGTGCTGGTGGGGTACGTCGGGCGGCTCGCCCCGGAGAAGCGGGTGGACCTGCTCGCGGAGGCGTCCCGGTTGCCGGGCGTGCGGGTGGTGGTGATCGGGGACGGTCCGAGCGCACCCGCGCTGAAGGCCGCGATGCCCGGCGCGGTGTTCCTCGGGCGCCGTACGGGCGCCGAACTCGCCCGCTGTTTCGCCTCGTTGGACCTGTTCGTGCACACCGGCCCGCTGGAGACCTTCTGCCAGACCATCCAGGAGGCGATGGCCAGCGGCGTGCCGGTGGTCGCTCCGGCGGTCGGCGGCCCGCTCGACCTGGTCGGCCACCACCGCACCGGGCTGCTGGTCGCCCCGCGGGACGCGGGGGCCGTCGCCCGGGCCGTCGCCGACCTCGCCCGTGCGCCCGAACTGCGGGCCCGGTACGGCGCGGCGGGTCGGGCCGACGTCACCGACCGGAGCTGGGAGGCGGTCGGTGACCAGCTGATCCGGCATTACGAGGAGGTGCTCGCCGAACACCAGCCGCGCCACCGCACCCGAGCGGGCGGACCGTCCCCCGTCCCCACCGGCGCCGTCCCCACCAACGCCGTCCCTCCCAGCAGCGTCCCGGCACCCCGCCAGGCCGAAGCACCCGCCTCCACCCCGGCCCCGCTCCCCACCCCGGCCCCTACTGCTCCGCTCCCGGCCCCGGCCCCGGCCCCGGCCCCGGTCGAGGAGCAGCCCGCGTGAACCACGAAACGGCCCGTACGGAGGGCGGGTTGTGCATCGTCCGGGTGGCGAACTTCGTCACCCCGGTCTCGGGCGGCCTGCGGACGGCGCTGCGGCACCTCGGCGCGGGGTACCTGGCGGCGGGCCACCGGCCGGTGCTGGTGGTGCCGGGGCCGGCGGGCAGCGACGAGTGGACCGAGCAGGGGCGGGTGATCACCCTGCCCGGCCCGCGCGTCCCGGGCAGCGGGGGCTACCGGGTGCTCCGCGACAGGCGTCGACTCTCCTCGCTGCTCGACGAGTTGGCGCCGGACCGACTGGAGGTGTCGGACCGCACCACGCTGCGCTGGACGGGCGCGTGGGCGAAGGCGCACGGGGTGCGGTCGATGATGGTCTCGCACGAGAGCGCGACCGGGGTGCTGGGCGCCTGGGGCGTGCCCTCCGGGACCGCACGGCGGCTCGCGGACCGGCTCAACTCCCGTACTGCGCAGAGCTACGACACAGTGCTGTGCACGACGGCCTGGGCTGCCGAGGAGTTCGAGCGGATCGGTGCCCGCAACGTCGAGCGGGCGCCACTGGGGGTGGACCTCGAGACGATGCGTCCGGAGTGCCACGACCCTTCGCTGCGGGCGGAGTTGGCCGATCCTCGGCAGGTGCTGCTGGTGATGTGCTCCCGACTGTCCGGGGAGAAGCGGCCCGAGCGGGCGTTGGAGGCGCTGGCCGAGTTGCGCCGTCGTCACCGGATTCCGGCCGTGCTGGCGGTCGCGGGGGCGGGTCCGCTGCGCGGTCGGCTTGAGCGGCTCGCCGCCGAACTCCGGCTCCCGGTACGGTTCCTGGGGCACCTGGCGGGGCGTTCCGAGGTGGCGGCCCTGCTGGCCACGGCGGACGTGGCGATCGCCCCGGGTCCGGTGGAGACCTTCGGCCTGGCCGCGCTGGAGACGCTGGCCTGCGGCACCCCGGTCGCGGTCAGCCGGTCCTCCGCGCTACCGCAGGTGGTCGACGGAGCCGGGGTCGCCGCGGTCGACAGCGGTGCCGGATTCGCGCTCGCGGTGAGGGAGTTGCTGGAGCGCCCGGAGGCGGAGCGACGGGCCGCCGCCCGGGCCAGGGCCGCGGAGTTCAGTTGGGACGCCGCCACCACCGCGTTCCTCGCCGCCCACCAGGTGCCCGCACTCACACCCACGCCCACCACCACGCCCACGCCCACCACCACGCCCACCACCGGCCTCCCCTCGCCGACCGTGCCCGAGGCCGGATGACCCCAGCCCAGCCCCGCCCCGCTCCGTCCCGTCCCCCGCCCCGTCCCGCCTCCATCTTCCAACTTCCCTCTCCTGCAACCCCGTTCGGCCACCTTTCCAGCCCCTCCGGAGGGACGCGATGACGGTTCGATTCGCTGCGCTCGGCGACTCCCTCACCGAAGGCGTCGGCGATCCGGTGCCAGGGGGGTGGCGGGGCTGGGCGGCGCTGCTCGCCCCCGCCCTCTCGCCGGGGCCCGTCGAGTTCCGCAACCTCGCCCACAGCGGCGCGCTCAGCCGCGACCTGCTGGTCTCCCAACTGCCCACCGCGCTCGCGCTGCGCCCGCAGTTCGCGGCGGTGCTGATCGGCGGCAACGACACCTTGCGGGCCTCCTTCGACCTGGAGTCGACGGCCCGCCGATTCGCCTCCGCACTCTCCTCGTTGACCTCGATCGGAGCCGTCCCGCTGACCGCCTGCCTGCCCGACCCGGGGCTGCTACTGGGGCTGCCCGCACCGCTGGCCCGGCCGCTGGCCCGCCGGATGAGGGGCGTCAACGCGGCGGTGCACGCACTGTCGGCGCACCACGGGGCGGTGCACCTGCACCTGGCGGAGTTGCCATGGACCGAGCATCGGGAACTGCTGAGCGTGGACCGCCTGCATCCGAGCGCTGCGGGACACCAGTTGATCGCCCGTGAGTTCCACGCCCGGCTCGCCGGGGCCGGGCACCGGGTCGGCGCGCCACCCGCCCGGCTGAGCACGAAGCCGCCCGGGCGCGGGGCGGACCTGTGGTGGATGGCCACCCAGGGCACCCGCTGGGTGGCGGCCCGCTCGACCGACCTCCTGCCCGGACTGTTCGCCCTGGCCGCCCTGGAGGCCCGCCACCTGCTACGCGGCTCGGCCCACCGCCTCGACCGGGCCGAGGCCCTGGCCACCGACGCGATCGTCACCCGCCTGACCGCCACACCGTCCCCCCGATCACCGGCATCCACACCCGCACCTCCGCCCGTACCGATGAGCAGGCTCAGCAGCGGTCGGTGCCCCAGCCGTGAACCGTGATCCCGTTCGCGCCGGGACGGTCCGGTCGACGGGCTACCCGGCGACCAGGGCCGCCAGACCCACCGCGCTCACCGCCTTCTCACCGAATTGCCGTTCGGGCAGTGCCCGGGCGCGCGCAGCACGTCCCCCCGACCGGGGCGTCCCCCGACCGAGGCTCCACCGGATCGGCCGGGGACTGTGCGCCGCTCCAGATGACGCAGGATTGCCCGGGTCGCGGTGGTCGTGGGCCGTGCACTGCACCGCGGTGAGAGCATCGGCGCCGGGGACCTCCGCAAACGGTCTTCCACCGCACGAGTCCGGCCCCGCCATCCACGCGGCGGGGCCGGAGCCCGACCTCTCGGCCTTCAAGGTGTCGGGCGGGTTTGCGTATCGATCAGTTGGATCCCGACCGCTGCGACGGCGGCTTCCGGAGACGCTCAGTGCCTGCGGCGGGACCGGCCGAGGCAGAGCAGCGAGGCGCCGGTGGCGGCGGCCAACGCGGCGACGGCGGCCAGCGGGCCGGTCTCCGAGGTTCCGGTGTCCGCGAGGGCGGGGCCTGTCGGGGTGCCCGTCGGCTCCGGGGCGGTGGAACCTTCGCCCGTGGGGCTCGGCTGGGGAGCGGTGGAACTCGGTGTGGAGCTGGCACTCGGCTGGGGAGCGGTGGAACTCGGTGTGGAACTCGGTGTAGGGCTGGGACTGGAAGCGCAGGGCAGCCACTGGAGCTGGACCGCTCCGTCGCCGCTGCGCACGCCCGTGGTGAACTGGGCTCCGGCGGGGCCGAGGCTGGAGCCGCCCCCGCCACCACCTGCGTCGAGCGTGCCTTCGGTGGACGATCCGCCCGCGCCGCCGCCGTGGGCGCCGCCGCCACCGCCTCCGCCGGTTCCCATGTGGGGATCGGCGACGTTGAGCGCGCCGCTCCCGCCGATCATGCCGTTCGCCGAGCCACCGGCCACGCCCGGCTGGTCGCCGGGCGACGTCGGGGTTCCACCGGCTCCGCCGCTGCCGCCGTCGCCACCCGCTGCGCCGCCGTGGCCGGCGCCCGGGGTGGTGGGCGTCTGGCCGGGGTCGCCGTTCTGGCCGCCGTCGCCGCCGCGGCCGGTGCCGTTGTCGCTGAAGCTTCCGGCTCCGCCGCCGCCTCCGCCCGCGACGATGACCGTGGTGCCGTCGAGGGCGACAGACGTCGCCCCGCCCCCGCCGGCGGCGGTGGCGCCGTTGCCGGGCCTCGGGTCGGCGCCGTAACCGCCGCCCCCGTACCCGCCGTGCGGGGCGCTGCCGTCGGTGAGGCTGCCACCGCTTCCGGCGCCGGCCACGTTCACGGTCAGCGCCTGGCCGCTGTGGACGTCCAGCGTCGCGCGGACCTCGCCACCCAGGCCGCCGGACGACCCGTAGACCGCCTTTCCGCCCGCGCCACCGAAGGCGGTCACCTCCACCCGGCACACGGCGTCGGGCACCGTGAGGGCTTGGGGGCTGCCGGTGAACGCGAGGTTCAGCACCCCCTCGGCGGCTTTCATCGTCGTTGGAAGGACCCGGGCCGCACAGGTGGCGGGGACGGCCAGGAGCAGACCGGAACTCAGGGCAACGGCGCAGGCTGCACGTACGGTGGGGCGTAGTCGTTTCATACGTACACGATATTATCGCGCTCGGCAAAAACTTCGTTACCATGAGTAATCATCTGACGTGTCGGCCGCTTCTGCGGCAGGGGGCGCCGAACCCGGCCGGGCCCTCACCCTCGCGACACCGTGATCCGATCACCTGCCTCGTCAGAGCCGCCTATCGGCCCGATCCCGGCGGTCGAGCGGGTGATCGCGTAGGCGCCCGCGGTCCGGCTCCAGGGCGGGTGTCACCAGAGGTCGCCCTCGCGCCAGTCGCAGACCAGGCCGGCCACCGGGTCCAACTCCCCCTCGCCGCCGAGGAGGTAGATCCAACCGTCCTCCTCGGCGGTGCGCTGCCGTCCGTGCGGGCCGAGGGCCCAGGTGGGGCCGGGCCAGGGGCGCCAGCCCCGGGCGAGGTAGAACGGGACGCCTTCCTCGCTGGCACCGAGCGCACCGATCTGGTGGGCGGCCCGGACGACGCGTTCCGCCTCGTTCATCAACTTCCCGCCGATGCCCCGCCGTTGGCGGTCCTGCCGGACGACCACACCCTCCAGGTAGCCGGCCCGCAGGATGCGGTCGCCGTTCATCAGGCGGCGCTGCACCACGGCGGCGTGTCCGACCAACTCGCCTCCCTCCCAGGCGAGTACGTGCAGCCCGCCGAGGCAGTGCGTCCAGTCCTCCTCGGTCATCTCCGAGCCGAACACCTCGAACAGCAGCGCCCGGACCGCCCTCCGGGTCACCGGGTCGAGGTCCGCCGTGTGCACCGTCCGCACCGTCACCATGCCCGCACCTTCACCCTCCCCGCGCCCGCACCGCGCCCGCACCGTGCCCGCATCCTCGCAGACCCGGCGCCGCCGGTGGCAGCACCGCGCCCCGGGCAATCCGGACCGCTCGCACGCCCGGGTCGTAGCATCGGCCTCGGAGCACGACCAAGATCCACCGGGAACGGGAAGGACAGCGCATGGACGTCGGTTTCGTCGGTCTGGGAGGAATGGGTCGGGCGATGGCCCGGCGGCTGCTGGCGGCCGGTCACGCGGTGCGGGTGTGGAACCGCTCGCCGGAGCCGGTGGCCGCGCTGGTCGCCGACGGGGCCTCGGCGGCCGGGACGCTCGCCGGGGCGTTCGGGGCACAGGTGGTGGTGTCCATGCTCGCGGACGACCGGGTGGTCGAAAACCTGCTGCTGGACGAGGAGTTGCTGTCCGGTGCGCGGGGCGTCACGCACGTCAACATGGCCACCGTCTCACCCGCGCTGGCCCGTCGGGCCGCCGAGCTGCACGCCCGGCACGGCCTCGGGTACGTCGCGGCACCGGTGCTGGGCCGGACGGACGTCGCGGCGGCCGGGAACCTGAACATCCTCGCGGCCGGCCCGTCGGCCGAACTCGACCGGGTGGCACCGCTGTTCGAGGCGATGGGACGCCGCACCTGGCCGCTCGGGGAGGACCCGGCGGCCGCGAACGTGGCGAAGATCAGCGCCAACTTCCTGCTGGTGTCGGCGATCGAGGCGTTCTCCGAGGCGGCCACGCTCGCCGAGGCCGGCGGACTCGACCCGGCAGCGTTGCTGGCGGTGCTCACCGACTCGCTGTTCCCCGGCCCGGTGTACGCGGGCTACGGCGGGATGATCACCGAGCGGTCCTTCGAACCGGCCGGGTTCCGCCTGGCGTTGGGCCTGAAGGACGTGAACCTCGCCCTGGAGGCCGGGGCCGCCGCCGGAGTCCCGCTCCCCCTCGCCTCGCTGCTGCGCGACTCGCTCCTCCAGGCGGTCGCCCACGGCCACGGCGAACAGGACCTCGCCGCGATCTCCACCACCTCCCGCTCCCGCGCCGGAATCTGACGGGAGGTCACCCTGGCGCGCACCGCCGGGCGGGCCGCGAAACGACCCGCCCGGCCCCGACCTCCGGCGCCCCGTTCCCATCACCCCGCTCCCGGGCTTCGCTAAGGTGAAACCCCCGCGCCGCCCCCGCCCCCGCGCCGCACAGAACCACGCCTCACCGCCCCAAGTGCCGCCCGCACCAAGGAGGTCGACCGTGATCGCGCTGCCCTTCGGCCTACCGGGCCGGTTCTGGCGCGGCAACCTGCACACCCACACCGACCGCTCGGACGGGGCGCTGTCGCCGGAGGAGACGGCCCGGCGCTACCGGGACGCCGGGTACGACTTCCTCGCCGTCACCGACCACTTCCGGCCCGTCCACGGCTACCCGGTCACCGACACCCGACCGCTGCGCACGCCCGGGTTCACCACCCTGATCGGCGCCGAACTGCACGCCCCGCGCACCGAGTTCACCTCCGAGTGGCACATCCTGGCGGTCGGCCTGCCACTCGACTTCGCCCCGCCCTCCCCCGGCGAGAGCGGCCCGGAACTGGCCCGCCGGGCGCGTGCCGCGGGCGCGTTCGTCGGCATGGCTCACCCGGCGGCCTCGCTGCTCACCGAGGCCGACGCTCAGCGCCTGGACGCCGCGCACGCCGTCGAGGTGTACAACGCGCTGTCCGCGCACGAGGACCGCGGCGACAGCTGGCACCTGGCCGAGACGCTGCTCAACCGCGGTCGCCGCCTGCACGCGTACGCGGCCGACGACGCGCACTTCCAGCCGCAGGACCCGCCGGGCTGTGCGGCCTGGGTACAGGTGCGCGCGACGGAGCTCGCCCCCGGGGCGCTGCTCGCGGCGCTCAAGGCGGGCCACTACTACTCCAGTACCGGGCCCGAACTGTTCGACGTCTCGCTCGCCGACGGCCGGATCACGGTGCGCTGCTCCCCGGCCCGGAAGGTGCTGGTCACCGGCGGCCGTCCCGGCAAGCAGGTCGTCGCGGGCCGGGTCGGCGGCGAACTCACCGGATGCACGCTGCCGTTGGCCATGTTCCGCGACACCTGGTGCCGGGTGACGGTGGAGGACGCGCAGGGCCGCCGCGCCTGGAGCAACCCGATCCAGCTGGGCTGAACCCCCGACCGCCCGCCCCCGCCGGCCCTCTTCCCACCCCCCTTTTCGTCGTATTGACGACAAGCGGCACCTCCAGTTATCGTCATAGCGACGAAAAGAGAGGAACCGCGACCCCATGGCCGACATCACCCGCCGCTTCGGCTTCCGGCACCTGCGTTCCACCCCCACCAGCCACATCCGCCACCTGCGCGGCGGACAGCTCGCCCACGAGGGCACCGGACTGGCCTTCTGGTTCCGGCCGCTCACCGCCGCGATATCCGAAGTCCCGGCGGACGACCGTGAGTTGGCGATGATGTTCCACGCCCGCACGGCGGACTTCCAGGACCTCGCGGTGCAGGCCAACGTCACCTACCGGATCAGCGACCCGACCATCGCCGCCACCCGCCTCGACTTCGGCATCGACCCGGACACCGGCAGCTGGCGCGCCGAACCGCTCGCCCAGCTCGGCAGCCTGCTGACCGAGACCGCCCAGCAGCACGCGCTCCAGCTGATCGCCCGCACCCCGCTGGCCGACGCCCTGGTCAACGGCGTCACGGCCGTCCGCGAGCGGATCACCGAGGGCCTGGCCGCCGAACCCCGGCTGGCCGAGATCGGGGTGTCGGTGCTGGCGGTGCGCGTCACCGCCGTCCGACCGGAGGCCGAGATGGAACGGGCGCTGCGCACCCCGGCCCGCGAACAGGTCCAGCAGGAGGCCGACCGCGCGACGTACGAGCGCCGCGCCGTCGCGGTCGAGCGGGAGCGCACGATCGCCGAGAACGAACTCGCCAGCCAGATCGAACTGGCGCGTCGCGAGGAGGAGTTGGTGGCCCAGCGGGGCACCAACGCGCGGCGCGAGGCGGAGCAGAAGGCCGCCGCGGACGCGGTCCGCACCGAAGCGGACGCAGTCCGCCGGACCAAGATGGCGGTCGCCGAGGCCGAGGCCGCGGGCACCCTGGCCGCCCAACAGGCCGAAGCCGCACGCTCGTTGGGTGAGGCGAAGGCCGCCGCGGAGGCCGCCTGGCTGGCCGCCCACCAGCAGGCCGGCCCCGAGGTCCTGCAGGCGCTGGCCCTGATCCGGTTGGCCGAGCACCTGCCGCGGATCGACAGCATCACCCTCACCCCGGACGTCCTCACCGGCCTGCTCACCCGCCTGGCCACCCCCGCCTCGGCTCCCGCCACCGCTCCCACCACCACTCCCGGGGAACCGGTCCGATGAGCCTGGCCCCTCGCGTGGTGCTGATCCACCGGCGCACCGAGTACGAGGAGTTGATCGCCCGGCACGGCACCCGCGGCCAGGCCGAGTTCTTCCTCTCCCGGCGCGGCCGCTCGCTGGCCGAGGCCGAGCAGCGCCACCACCGGGCCCGGGGCGCACTGGCCGCGGTGTCGGCCGCGGTGCCGCTGGACTGGCGGCAGGCCCGGGTGGAGCGCTCCGACCTGGACCGGTTCCTGTTCGGCCCGGAAGACGTGGTCGTGGTGGTCGGCCAGGACGGCCTGGTGGCGAACGCCGCGAAGTACCTGGCGGGCCAGCCGGTGATCGGCATCGACGCCGAACCGGGCCGCAACGCGGGCGTCCTGGTCCGGCACCGCGCCGAACAGGCCGAGCCGCTGCTGCGGGCGGCCGTACTGCCGGGCGTGGAGAGGCGGTTGGAGCGGCGCACGATGGTGGAGGCGGTCGCGGACGACACCCAGCGGCTGCTCGCGCTGAACGAGATCTACCTCGGGCAACCGGGCCACCAGACCGCCCGCTACCGGCTGGCGGCCCCCGGCGGCGCGGCCGAGTCGCAGGCCTCCTCGGGCGTGCTGGTCGGCACCGGCACCGGCGCCACCGGATGGTGCCGCTCGGCCTGGCTGGAGCGCTCCAGCCGCCTGGACCTGCCCGCGCCGACCGCCCCGCGCCTGTCCTGGTTCGTCCGCGAGGCCTGGCCGTCCCCGGTGACCGGCACCTCCCGCGTCGAGGGCCTGCTGGACGCCGACCAGCAGCTCACGCTGACCGTCGAGTCGGAACTCCTGGTCGCGTTCGGCGACGGCATCGAGTCGGACGCCCTGCAGCTGACCTGGGGCCAGACCGTCCGGATCGGCCCGGCCGCGCAGCGCCTGCACCTGCTCGCCTGAGCACCGCCACCACCGCCACTGCCCCTGCCACCGCGGCCGCCACCGCCACCGCGGCCGTGTCACCGCCCACTGCGACAATCCGACCCCATGAGCCACCGCCCCGCCCCGACGACCGGCCTCGACGGGATCCACCTGACCGACTGGTCCCAGCTCCGGCACGCCTACGGACCCGCCACCGACGTCCCCGCCCTGCTGCACGACCTCGCCACCGCCGCCGACCCCGTCGCCCTGTCGGAGGCCGTGCAGGAGGCGTGGAGCAGCCTGGTGCACCAGGGCACGGTGTACGGGGCGACGGTCGCGGCGGTCCCGTTCCTCGCTGCACTGGCCACCGCCACCGCCACCGCCAGCACCAGCACCAGCACCAGCACCGACCGAACCGCCAACCGGGCCGCCGCAGTGGGCCTGCTGGCCTCGATCGCGGCGAGCACCGACGAACACGAACTCCCCTTCCCGGGCGCCGCCCGCGCCGCCGTGGTCGATCAACTCCCCTCTCTCGCAGCGCTGTTGGGCGACCAGTCCGCAGAGATCCGGCAGGCCGCGCTCACCTTGCTGCTCCCCTGCGCCTCCACCCCTGCCACCACCACCGTCCGCGCCGCGCTCCGCCGCCGCTGGCAGCAGGAGGCCGAACCCGCCCTCCGCGCAGACCTGTTGACCGTCCTCGCCGCGTTCGACCCGGCCGCCCGCGCCGAACTGCGCGGCCACGCGCTCTCCCCGGCCCTGCCCGGCCCCGTCCGGATCGCCGCGCTGCGCGCGACCGTCGCCGACGGCCTGCCCTGGGACGCCGAACTGTCTGCTGCCGTGGCCGAGTTGTGCCCCATCGAAGCACACACTGAGCACACCGCGCTGAACCGCTGGACGCTGCCCGCCCTCGCCACCGGCTTGCACGAACGCGGCGACACGGAAGCCGCCCTCACCCTGCTGGAGACGACCGCCGCCCGCGCGAGCGATCCCGCCGCCGCCCGCGAGCTCCTCACGGCCGCGGACTCCCTGGCCCGGCGCTCCCGCAGCGCCCCGGCCCGATTGCTGCCCGTCCTGCTCCCGTTCCTCACCGACGACGATCCTGCGCCCGACGCCCCGGTCCACGAGATCCTCGACGCACTGGCCCAGTGGGGCGAACCGTTCCCGCAGGCCGTGCCCGCGCTGCTGCGCCTGGCCGACCGGCCGGACCGGCTCGGCGACCACGCGCTGCAGGCCCTGCTGCTCCTGCCCCGCACCCACCCGGCGCACACCCCGGCCCGGCTCGCCGAGCTGCTGGGCCGACGGCTGGCCCACCGCTGGCGGTCGCTGCGCACCGTGCACGCGCAGTCCGTCGAGCGACCGCCCACCCTCCTGCCCGTCGACACCGGCCTGCTGGCCGCCGTCCGGGCCGAGCTGCTCGCCCCGGCACCCCCGCCGCCGGACAGCGGCCCGTGGACCCGCGACCTGGTCGGCAACCGCACCACCGAGCTGCTCGGCCTGCTCACCACCTGGGGCCCGGCCGCCCGCCCCGCGCTGCCCGAACTGCGACACCTGCTGGACGAGCGCCCGACCCGCGTCAACGTCCACGCGCTGGCCAGGGCGCTGGCCGCCGTCGCCGACCCGGCCCGCGACCCGGACGTGCCCGCGGGCCTGCGCGCGCTGGCCTCGGCCCCCGACATGCCCTGGCGCGACCGCCACGCCGCCACCACCGCCCTGCACGCCCTGACCGGCGACGACGCCCCGCTGCTCGCCCTGCTCGCCGCCGCCCTCGACACCCGCGCCCCGCACGAGCTGTCCACGGCCCTGCACGCCCTCTCCGCCCTCGGCGAGCGCGCCCGCCCCCTGCTGCCCCACCTGCTGGCCCTGCTCATCACCCCCACCCCCGCCACCGCCACCGCCCCGGGCCTGCCCCCGGACGATCTGCTCGCCGCCGCCGAGGCCGTACGGTCACTGACCGGCGACCGGCACCCGGACGTCCTGCTGCCCCACCTCGCCGCCGCCCTCGCCCGCGACGCGGACAGCCCCCGGCGCTCCTCCCGCGCCCTGCCCCTGGCCGCCCGGCTCGGGCCCGCCGCCGCACCCACCGCGCCCCTGCTGCTGCGTCTGCTGGCGCACCCGAGGAACAGCGCCGAAGCGGCCCGCGCCCTGGCCGCCGTCCACCCGGCCGACGCCCGTCCGGCGGGGATGCCCCGCACCGAGCTGGCCGACCTCGTGCTGGCCGCGCTCGCCGCCCACGGCTCCCCGGCCGACCTGGAGGCGCTGGAGGCCCTGGCGGCCGCCGAGCCGCTCACCCCGGCGCAGCTGGCCGCGCTGCACCGCCTCGCCACCTCCGACGTCCGGGCCGTCCGCTCGGGCTCCCACGACCGGATGGTCCACGACGACCTCGCGTTCCGCACCGCCGCGCGGGCCCTGCACACCCGCCTGGCGCCCGCGTGAACACCCGGGCCCCGGCACTCGGGCAACCCGCCCGAACACCCGCCCGAGCCACCAGATCGCGACCGCCCGCCCCCGACCTGCCTAGGATGGAACGACGTCCACGGGAAGAAGGCCCGGCCATGACCCAGCGATTCGCACTCACGTTCCCCGGCGAGACCGGCGGCCACGCCGAGCAGGACGTGGTGGTGGTCGAGGCGACCGGCGCCCGGGGCCCCGGCGGCCACCCGGTGTACGCGGACCCGTCCGGCATCGTGCAGGCCGAGATCAGCGACCGGGGCGAGGTCCGGATGCTGGCCAGCGGCGGCCACCAGGCCCCCCGCACCCCGCTGCACGCCGAACCGCTGCCCTGAACCGAGCGAGCCCGGAAACCGCCCCGCGCCCACCCCGCGCCCGCGGGGCGCCCGCTCCCGGGCGCCCCGCGGAACCGGTGCGAGCCACCGCCCGCACCACGCCCTACCAGCGCGAGTGCACCTGCGCCCGCAGCCGCCGGTCGTACAGGTCGCGGACGGCCTGCAGGGTCTGCTCCGGCAGCGGCGACAGCGCCATCGTCTCGGCGTTCGCCCGGGCCTGCTCGGGCGTGCGGGCACCGGGGATGACGGTGCTGACGCCGGGCTGCTGGACGATCCAGCGCAGCGCGGTCTGGGCGGAGCTGGCGCCGGGCGGGGCGAGCCGGGCGAACTCGTCGGCGGCCTCCACGCCGGTCTCGAAGTCGATGCCGGAGAAGGTCTCGCCCTGGTCGAACGCGGAGCCGTCCCGGTTGTAGGTGCGGTGGTCGTCGCTCCCGAACACGGTCTCCTTGGTGTACCTGCCGGAGAGCAGTCCGGAGGCCAGCGGCACCCGGGCGATGATGCCGACGCCCGCCTTCTCGGCGGCGGGCAGCACCCGGTCGAGCGGCTTGAGCCGGAACGGGTTGAGGATGATCTGCACGCTGGCGACGCCGGGCCGGGCGATCGCGGTCAGCGCCTCCTCGCAGGTCTCCACGCTGACGCCGTACGCGGCGATGCTGCCCTCGGCGACCAGGGTGTCGAGCGCGTCGAACACCTGGTCGTCGGAGTAGACGGCGGTGGGCGGGCAGTGCAGCTGCACCAGGTCGAGCCGTTCAACGCCCAGGTTGCGGCGCGAACGGTCGGTCCACTCGCGGAAGTTGGCGAGGGTGTAGTTCTCCGGCAGCTGCGGCAGCCGCCGGCCGAGCTTGGTGGCGACCATCAGGCCGTCGTCACGCCGCTCCTTCAGGAAACGCCCGATCAACTGTTCGCTGCGGCCGTCGCCGTAGACGTCGGCGGTGTCGAAGAAGGTCACCCCGGCGTCCGCCGCGGCGCCCAGCACCGCCAGGGCGTCCTCCTCCAGCACCACGCCCCAGTCCGCGCCGAGCTGCCACGTTCCGAGACCGATCACCGAGACCGGGCGCCCGGTCCTGCCAAGTACACGCTGTTCCATGCGCCGAGCCTGCCACAGCCCGGCGCACCACCCGAACGCCGACACCCCCCGACCGGGGCGACGGAGCGCGCGGGGGACGCCGGAACGCGCGGGGGCCGCCCCGGTCGCGGCCTGCGGCAACAGCGGGACGGCCCCGTGCGACACGGGGCGGCAGGTCAGACGTTGACGCCGTAGTCGAGCGCGATGCCGCGCAGGCCGGAGGCGTAACCCTGGCCGATGGCGCGGAACTTCCACTCGCTGCCGTAGCGGTACAGCTCGCCGAAGACCATCGCGGTCTCGGTGGACGCGTCCTCGGAGAGGTCGTAGCGGGCGACCTCGCTGCCGTCGGCCTCGTTGACGACCCGGATGAACGCGTTGCGCACCTGGCCGAAGCTCTGGTGCCGGTTCTCCGCGTCGTAGATCGACACCGGGAAGACGACCTTGGCGACCTGCGGCGGGACGGCCGTCAGGTCGACCTTGATCTGCTCGTCGTCGCCGTCGCCGCCACCGGTCAGGTTGTCGCCGCTGTGCTCGACCGAGCCCTCGGGGCTGCGCAGGTTGTTGTAGAAGACGAAGTGCTGGTCGCTGAGCACCCGGCCGGCCTCGTTGCACAGCAGCGCGCTGGCGTCCAGGTCGAAGTCGGCGCCCGTGGTGGCCCGGACGTCCCAGCCCAGGCCGACGATGACGTTGGTGAGCCCCGGGGCCTCCTTCGTCAGCGAGACGTTTCCGCCCTTGGCGAGCGAGACTCCCATGTGTGCCCTCCTGTGGTTTCCCCGTACCGGGCCCGGCAGTTCGGCCGGTTCGGCGCCGACGGCCGTCGCCCGGCCTCCTCGGTCGGGCCCGGGCCCGCACCGAATCTACAGCACTGTAGATCAGTACGGAATCCACCTCCGCACCGCCGTCCGCCCCTCCCGTTCCCCGGCGGCCCCGGCCCCGTCCCGCCGCGCCGGATCCGCTTCCGGCGCGCGCCCGCCGCCCCGGGCATACCCTGGCCGAGGAGGTGCAACGATGAGCGACGACACGACGATCCCCGGCATCGACCCCACCGTCCCGCCGAGCGGCGACGGCTGCGCGGAGTGCCTGGCGGGCGAGGGCCAGGGCTGGTGGTTCCACCTGCGCAGGTGCGCCGCCTGCGGGCACATCGGCTGCTGCGACTCCTCCCCGTCCCAGCACGCCAGCGCGCACGCCCGGTCGGCCGGGCACCCGTTCCTCACCAGCTTCGAGCCCGGCGAGGACTGGTTCTGGAACACCGAGACCGAGCAGTTCTACGAGGGTCCGCCGCTGGCCGGTCCGACCTCCCACCCGGTCACCCAGCCCGTCCCCGGCCCGGCCGGCCGCGTCCCGATCGACTGGCAGCAGCGCCTGCACTGACGCCCCGTCACCACTCACCGTCCCGGGCCGGTCGGGCCGGTCGGTACGATCGTCGTCCAGCGGCGGGCGGGCGGCCCGGACACCCGCCCCGCCGGAGGTCCGGCGATCGGTGGTGGGACGTGGACGAGCGGCAGTGGGGGACGGTGCGGCGGCTGGCCGACTGGCTGGCCGAGGGCAGCGCCCAACCCCCGGAGATGCAGCGGGTGTTGCAGTGCCTGAAGCTGAGCGAGGAGGCCGGCGAGGTCGCCGAGGCGGTGATCGGCGCGCTCGGCCAGAACCCGCGCAAGGGCTTCTCGCACTCCTGGGACGACGTCGCGGACGAGCTGTGCGACGTGGTGATCACCGCGCTGGTCGCCCTGGTCCGCGTCCACCCCGACCCGCCCGCCGCGTTCGACGCGCACCTGGCGAAGGTCGCGCAGCGCGTCCTCCCGCAGCAGCCGTAGGACCGCACCCCGGCGGCCCGGCGGGGCCGAGCAGCCCGACGGGGCCGAGCGGCCCGGCGGGGTCACGACCCAGTGGGCCACGGCTCAGTGGCGGCCGCCGACCGCGAACAGCAGGATCACGAAGCCGGCGAACAGGTGCGTACCGGCGATGTAGATCAGCGCCCGGACCAGCATCTGCTTGCGGCGCGAGTTCTCCTCGCGCACCCCGTCACTGGTCACGACCACCCTCACCGTCCGCCTGCCCCCGCCGGGTCGTCCATCGCCCGCAACCCCTGCAGGGTACCGGCCCCGGCCCCCGTGGCGGAGATCACGCTCTGCCACGGGGCACCTACGGTGGCGTAAGTCACTTCACAAGGTGAACCATCTGCTGCATGGCCGACTACCAGGAGATCCTTGACCTCAGTTCCTACGCGGCCCTCGGTGACAGTTTCACCGAGGGCCTCAACGACCCCGGCCCCGACGGGCAGTTCGCGGGCTGGGCCGACCGCCTGGCCGCGATGCTGTCCGCCCGCAGGCCGGAGCACGACTTCCGGTACGCCAACCTGGCCGTCCGCGGCCGCCTGCTGGACCAGATCGTCGCCGAGCAGGTCCCGAAGGTCCGTCAACTCCGGCCCGACCTGGTGACGTTGTGCGCGGGCGGCAACGACATCCTGCGCCCGGGCAGCGACCCGGACCTGATCGCCGAGCACTTCGAGTCGGCCGTCCTGGAACTGCGCGAGAGCGCCGGGACGATCCTGATCTGCACCGGCTTCGACACCCGCAACGTCCCGGTGCTGCGCCACCTGCGCGGCAAGATCGCCACGTACAACGCGCACCTGCGGGCGATCGCCGACCGCAACGGCCTCGCGGTCGCCGACCTGTGGTCGCTGCGGGCGGTGCACGACCGGCGGGCCTGGTCCGAGGACCGGCTGCACCTGTCGCCGGAGGGCCACCAGCGGGTGGCGCTGCTGGCGGCGCGCGCGCTCGGCCTGCCGGTGGACGCGGACCCGGAGGCCGCCTGGCCGCCCGCGCCCGTCCTCACCCCGGCCGACCAGCGCCGGGAGAACCTGCAGTGGGCCCGCACCTTCCTGCTGCCCTGGGTCGGCCGTCGCCTGCGCGGGGAGTCCTCGGGCGACCACGTGGAGGCCAAGCGCCCGGAGCTGCTCCCGCTCTGACGCCCCTCCCGGGAACAGCACCGCGGGCCGCCTCCACCCCCACGTGGACGCGGCCCGCAGACCCCGGTGAGACCCCTGCCTCGCCTTATTCGACGACCAGCTCCACCGGAACGTTCCCGGCGGTGGCCCTGGAGTACGGGCAGACCTGGTGGGCCTGCTTGACCAGCAGCTCGCCGGCCTCGCCCGCCAGCGACTCCGGCAGCTCGACCCGCAGGACGACGGAGAGGCCGAAGCCGCCGTCGTCCTTGCCGATGGTGACCTCGGCGGTCACCGACACGTCCGAGACGTCCACCTTCTGCTGCCGGGAGACCACGCCCAGCGCGCTGGCGAAGCAGGACGCGTACCCGGCCGCGAACAGCTGCTCGGGGTTGGTGCCCTCGCCGTCGCCGCCGAGCGCGGGCGGCGGGGAGAGCTTGAGGTCGAGCCTGCCGTCGGAGCTGACGGCGCGGCCCTCGCGGCCGTTCGCGGTGGCGACTGCGGTGTAGAGCGGGTTCATCGCGACTGTCTCCTTCGTCCTTGCTTCGGCGCTTCTGCTGGTGCGCTTCCGCTGCCAGGTCTCGCTGCTTCCTACCCAAAACTACAGCACACAATTCAATTGCGCACAACTAAATCGGTCGCTTGCTACCCTGGAGCCATGACCTGGCACGGCGAGCACACCCCACGCGAGGACGCGGACCTGCTCCTGCTCGACCAGCAGATCTGCTTCTCGCTGAACGCCGCCTCCCGCGCCTTCGGCGGCGTCTACCGCACCGCGCTCAAGGACCTCGGCCTGACCTACCCGCAGTACCTGGTGATGCTGGTGCTGTGGGAGGACGGGGCCCTGCCGGTCAAGCAGCTCGGCGAACGCCTGCGCCTGGACTCCGGAACCCTCTCGCCGCTGCTCAAGCGCCTGGAGGCGGCCGGACTGGTGACCCGCGAACGCAGCCCGGAGGACGAGCGCTCGGTGATCGTCACCACCACCCCGGCCGGACGCGAGCTGCGCGAGGGCGCCCTGGCCGTCCCCCGCCGCATCCTGGCCGCCGCCGGACTGCCCCTGGACGACCTGCGGGCGCTGCGCGAGCTGCTCACCCGCGTCACGGCCAACCTGGACGCCGCCGGGGCCTGACCCCGCCGCCCGCCCGGCGCGCCCACCGCACCCGGCGCGCCCGCCACGTCCGCCACGTCCGCCTAGGACTCGTAGCGCTCGACCTCTTCGACGCTGCGCACGCTCGCGCCGTCGGGGTCCTCCCCCGCCCGGACCCGGGCGCGGCGCTGGCGGAGCAGGTCCCAGCACTGGTCGAGCTGCTCCTCGATGTCCTTGAGTTCGCGGTGCTCGGTGGACTGGTCGATGCGGCCCTCCACGAGGGCGGCGCGCAGGCCGCGTTCGGCCTCGACCATCTCGCTGATCCGCTCCAGGATGCGGCGGTCGGCACTGCCGGTTCCGCCGTCGCGGCGCTGCTCGTCCATCGGGGCCTCCTCGCGGTTCGTCTGGCCCCTCCCACTCTAGGAAGGGCCGGGAGCGGCCGCGAGCCGGGCGGCACCGGGTGCCGCGCCGAACGGAGGAGCGTAATTGACAGGGCGTCAGCCGGGCGACAGGATCACTTACTGAAAACGACTTCCACTACCACTAACCCCGGAAGGCTCGATCCACCATGTCGCTGGACGTCTCCCCCTCCCTGCTGACCCTGGCCGAACGCGACGAGGTCGCCGATGCCGACTTCCTCGCCACCGTCCGCACCTCGCTGCCCTACGCCTACCGCCTGGTCAACGACCTGACGGCCGAACTCGCCCGCACCGACGCCGAGTTCGCCGACAACACGGTCGCCCCGAGCGAGGCCGAGCGGGCCCAACTGCTGCGCGCGCTGGCCAGCGACTCGATCCGCGGCGCACTGGAGCGGCACTTCTCGGTGAAGCTGGCCTTCCAGAACTGCCACCGCCTCGCGGCCTTCCACCCGCACGCCGAGCACACCGCCGCCTACCGGGAGTTCACCTCCCCGCGGGCCCAACTGCTGAACCAGTCGCCGGAGCTGCGCGACTGCTGAGCCCGCCCGGGAGGGCGGCCGCGGGCGGGGTCCGCGGCCGCCCTCCCGTTATGTGAACGTTCACAAGAAAATGGCGTCGACTGCTTGCAGCCTTGCCCGGCCCTGGGGTTTCCTATGGCAGGACGCAGCAGCAGACTTCTGTGCACGTTTACAGATGCATCCCGCTCCACCCCACCCCCGCCCCCACTCCCCGTCAAGGACGACGATGCACCAGGGCATCAAGCGCGCGCTCATCACCACCGCGGCGGCACTCCCGATCGCCGCCGCCGCCGTCACCGGCCTGCCCGGCACGGCCGGTGCCGCCGCCACGCTCACCAACACCGGCTTCGAGGCCAACGGCACCGGAACGGCCACCCCCACCGGCTGGTCCACCTACTCGGCCACCGGGCAGAACAGCGCCTCCTACACCGAGGCCGGGGGCCACAGCGGCTCGTACCGGCTCGCCCACTACGCGGCCACCGCCTACAAGGTCGAGACGTACCAGTACCTGTCCGGCCTGGCCAACGGCACCTACACGCTGACCGCCTGGGTCCGCTCCAGCGGCGGGCAGAACTCCGCGTACCTGGCCCTGCGCAACTGCGGCTCCGCCGAGCAGCGCACCGACCTGCCGCCGACCCCCAACGGCGCCTGGATCCGGCTGGTCACCTCGGTCACCGTGACCGGCGGGCAGTGCACCGTCAGCATCGACTCCGATGCCAACGCCGGGAACTGGATCAACGTCGACGACCTCTCCCTCACCCCCGGCGGCACCGGCCTGGCCGCCCGCGGCGTGGACGTCTCCACGCTGAAGAAGAGCGAGGACAAGGGCGGCGTCTACCGCTGGGCGGACGGCACCGCCGGTGACGCGCTGAGCATCCTGCACTCCAGCGGCGCGAACTACGTGCGCCTGAAGGTCTGGGTCAACCCGGCCGACGGCTACAACAACAAGGACAAGGTCCTGGCGATGGCCAAGCGCGCCAAGGCGCTCGGCATGGGCCTGCTGATCGACTTCCACTACTCCGACAGCTGGGCCGACCCCGGCAAGCAGACCAAGCCCGCCGCCTGGTCCGGTTACTCGCTGGCCCAGTTGAACTCGGCGGTCTACAACCACACCTACGACGTGCTGAACGCGCTGAAGGCCCAGGGCACCACGGCGGACATGGTGCAGATCGGCAACGAGATCAACGCCGGGATCCTGTGGAACGAGGGCTCCACCTCCAACTGGTCCAACCTGGCGGCGCTGCTCGCCCAGGGCGCCAACGCGGCGAAGGCGGTGAGCGGTTCGACCAAGGTGGCGCTGCACCTGGCGAAGGGCGGCGACGACGCCGGGGCCCGGGCGTTCTTCGACCAGGCGGTCTCGCACGGCGTCCCGTTCGACCTGATCGGGCTCTCGTACTACGGCTACTGGCACGGCCCGCTGAGCGACCTGCAGACCACCCTGGACGACCTGGCCGCCCGCTACGGGAAGCAGGTGTTCGTCGCCGAGACCGCGTACGCCTTCACCCTGGCGAACGACGACGCCCTGGAGAACAACGTCGCCACCTCCTCCCAGCTGGTGGCCGGCTACCCCGCCACCCAGGCCGGCCAGGCCGCCAACCTGCGCGACGTGATGAACGTGGTGGAAGCCGTGCCGAACGGGCGGGGCCTGGGCGTCTTCTACTGGGAGCCCACCTGGACGGCCGTGCCGGGCAACGGCTGGGACCCGGCCGACCCGACCTCCCAGGACGCCTGGGAGAACCAGGCGCTGTTCGACTACAACGACAGGCCGACCAGCGCCATGAACTGGCTGCACCACCGGTGACCCGCCGCTGAGCCACCGCCGACCCACTGCTGGACCACCGCCCGGCCGACGAGGCACCTTCCTCGTCGGCCGGGCGGTCGCCGCCGTTCCCCGTCGGCCGGCTAGCCGCCGACCACCTCGTGCTCCGCAGCCGTGGCCGCGGCCGCGGCCTGTCGCGCCGCGGCGGGGGCCTCCACCGGGACGGGTGCGGCGACGGGGCGGCGGGCCGGGACGAGCAGGGCGGCGAGGGCGGCGGCCAGGCAGAAGGCGGCCAGCAGCGCGAAGCCCTCGGTGTAGCCGGATTCGGCGGGGCGTCCGCCGGCCTGCAGGTGGCCGGTGACCAGGCCGGTCATCAGGGCGGCGCCCATCGAGCCGCCGATGGTGCGGATGTTGGCGTTCATGCCGGTGGCGGCGCCGGTCTGGGCGGCGGGGACGGCCTGCACGATGAGGTTGCTCATCGAGGCGAAGGCGAGTCCGATGCCGAGGCCGAAGACGCCCGCGGCGAGCGCGACGTCCGCGGGGCTGTCGTGCCGGGTGGCGAACAGGGCGCAGGCGGCCGAGCCGAGCAGGGCGCCGGTGACCAGTTGGGCCTTGGCGGGGAAGCGTCCGGCCAGCCGTCCGCCGACCACGCCCGCCACGAACATGGCGGCGACCATCGGGAGCATCAGCATCCCGGCGCCGGTGACGCTGGAGCCGAAGCCGTACCCGGCGCTGGTGGGCATCTGCACGAAGCCGGGCAGGAAGGCCCAGACCGCGTACATGCCCGCGCCGAACAGCAGGGCCGCGGTGTTGGTGGTCCAGACGGCGGGCAGGCGCATGACCCGCAGGTCGATCAGCGGGTTGCGGGAGCGGGACTCGTTCAGCGCCCAGGCCGCGAACAGCACGACGGCGACGGCGAGCAGGCCGAGCACCTTGGCCGAGGCCCACCCCCACTGGGAGGCCTGGCTGACCGGCAGCAGGAGGGCGACCAGCCAGCCGGAGAGCAGCACGGAGGAGAGCCAGTCCACGCTGCCCTCGCTGCGGTGGGGCGACTCGGGGACGTAGCGGTGGGCCAGCAGGACGGTGCCCGCGACCACGATGACGGGCAGCCAGAACAGCCAGCGGTAGTCGAGGGCGCCGACGATCGGCCCGGCCAGGACCATGCCGAGGCCGCTGCCGACGGCGATCACCGCGGACATGTTGCTGATGCCGCCGGAGACCCGTCCGGGCGGGAACTCGTCGCGGATGATGCCGAAGGAGAGCGGGAACAGCGCGCCGGCGATGCCCTGGATCACCCGGGCGAGGATCAGCACGGTGATGTTCGGCGCGAGCGCGGCGACCAGGCAGCCGACCAGCAGCGCGACCAGCGCGGCGACCAGGGTGCGCTTCTTGCCGACCAGGTCGCCGACCCGGCCGAGGATCGGGGTGAAGACCGAGGCGGAGAGCAGGTAGGCGGTCATCACCCAGGTGACGGTGGACTGCGTGGTGTGCATCTCCTCCTGGACGATCGGGAGGGCGGGCGTGATCAGCGACTGGAGCAGTGCGTAGACGCCCGCGCCGACGGCGAGCACGCCGAAGGTCAGGCGGGGGGAGTGGCGGTTCATCGAACCCTCTCGGGACTCGGGACCCGGGACGGCGCGCGGGCAGCACGGGGTGCGCCTCAGCGGCCGGACGGGAGGACAGGCGGGACGGAGGAGCGGCAGGGCAGCGGGGCTGCGGGACGGGATCGGTACGCAGGGTCGCCGTACGGTCGCCCGGCGTCGTCGGTCGGGTGTGCGGGCACGGCGAAACGGCAGGTCCGCCGGTACGCGGGCGGGCCGGAGTCCAGGCCCCGGTGCTAAAGTCGAGGCATGCCTCCAGATTAGCGGAGGCATGCCTCCGGTTCAATTCGAATTCCCGGACGTGTCGAGAACGAGGTCCCCGTGCCGGATCAGATCGTGGTGAGCGAGTTCCTCGCCGCCCAGCGCCCGCGCCGCGCGGACGCCGCCCGCAACTTCGACGCACTGCTCGCCGCCGCCCGCGAGGCGTTCGCCGCGCACGGCGCCGAGGCCTCCCTGGAGGACATCGCCCGGCGGGCCGGCGTCGGCATCGGCACCCTCTACCGCAACTTCCCCACCCGTCGGCACCTGTTCGAGGCGGTGTACGCCGCCGAGGTCGACGACCTCTACCGGGCCTCCCTCGCGGTCGCCGACCTGCCGCCGTGGGAGGCGCTGACCACCTGGCTGCGCCGCTTCGTCGACTACGCGACGACCAAGCGGGCCATCCGCGAGGCCCTGGCGGGCGAGGAGTCGGACATCTTCCAGGCCTGCCTGCTGACCATGTACGCCGGCGGCACCCCGCTGCTGCTGCGCGCCCAGGAGGCGGGCGAGGCGCGCACCGACATGAGCATCGAGGACCTGCTGCGGATGGTCTCCGGCATCGCCTCGGTGGCGTACCCGGAGGAGGGGCAGCGCGAGCGCGTGCTGGCCATCGCCCTGGACGGGGTGCGCACCCGGCGCTGACGCGCGCCGCCTACCGCCCCAGCGGGTGCGCGGGGTCGCGGACGCCCAGGCCCAGCGGCGGGGCGGGGGCGCCCGCGTCGGCCGGGACGGGGACGGGGTCGGCGAACAGTCCGGAGGCGGCCAATGCGTCGGCCTGCGGGGCGAGTTCGGCGAGGGCGAACTCGGCGGCGGCCGGATCGACCGGGGCGTCGGCGCCGACGCCCCGGCGGGCCGTTACTCGACCGGGGCCTTCTCGCGCAGCAGCTTGACGAACGCCCGCATCCAGGACGGGTGGTCCGGCCAGGCCCGGGCGGAGACCACCACGCCGTCCACCACCGCGTCGCCGTCCACGAAGTCCGCCCCGCCCGCGGCCACGTCCGGCTCCAGCGCCGGGTAGGCGGCGGTGCGGCGCCCGGCCAGCGAGCCGGTGCGCAGGGTGATCAGCGGCCCGTGGCAGATCTGCGCGAGCGGCTTGTCGTCCTCGACGAACGCGGCGACGATCCGCTGCACCTCCGGGTCGTTGCGCAGGTACTCGGGCGCCCGGCCGCCGGGCAGCACCAGCGCCACGTACTGCGCGGGGTCGACGTCCGCGAACGCCAGGTCGGCGGGCCAGGTGTAGCCGGCCTTCTCGGTGTACGTGTCGTAGCCCGGGACGAAGTCGTGCACCACGAACTGCAGGGTCTTCCTGGTCGGCGCGGCGATGTCGACCTGGTAGCCCTCCTCCAGCAGCCGCTGGTACGGGTAGAACACCTCCAGCGACTCCGCCGCGTCACCGGTGATGATCAGGATCTTCGCTGCCATCCGGGGATTCCGTCCCTTCGTCGCACCAGGCACGCCCCGCCCCGACGGGGCCGGGCGGTGACCACCCTGCCCGCTGACGTCACGTCAATCAAGGGGCGCGCGCGGCGCGGCGCGGCGCACGGGTGCGCTCCCCGGCCGCTCCCCCGAGCGCTCCGCCGTCCGCCGCGGAGGTCCGCCCGGCCGGGGGTACTCCGGGGGCGACCCGCCCGGGGCGCGCCTAGCGTGCTGGCAAGGTCCGCCCGTTTTCCCCGGGTCCGTCGGCAGGGAGGCCGTCATGCAGCACTCGCACCTCGTGGACTCCGTCACCGTCGCCAACCTGCGCGACCTCGGCGGCATCGACCTGCCCGGCGGGGCCCGGGTCCGGCCCGGGCTGGCGCTGCGCTCCGGCCAGTTGGACCGGTACGACCCGGCGGGCGACCCGGTGTTCGACGCGCTGGGCGTGCGCACCGTCGTGGACCTGCGCACCGCCGCCGAGCGCGCCGCCTTCCCCGACCGCGTCCCCGGCGGGGCGCACCTGCTGGTCGCGGACGTGCTCGCCGACGAGGCGGGCAGCGGGGCGACGGCCGCGCTGGCCGCGGCGCTCGCCGACCCGGCCGGTGCGAACCGCGCCCTCGGCGGCGGCCGGGCCGCGGACGCCCTGCGCGAGGACTACCGGGCGTTCGTCACCTCGGCCTCCGCCCGGCAGGCGTACAAGCAGCTGCTCACCGCGCTCGCCCACCGGGGCGGCGGGCCGGTGCTCTTCCACTGCACCGCGGGCAAGGACCGCACCGGGTGGGGCGCCACCCTGGTCCTGCTGCTGCTGGGTGCGGACGAGGAGACCGTCCGCACCGAGTACCTGTCCGTCGACCCGGCGGTGCGGGCGCGCTACGCCCCGCTGGTGGAACGTTTCGTCGCGGCGGGCGGCGACCCGGAGGTCGCGGACGCGGTGCTCTCCGTCCGCGCCGAGTACCTGGACGCCGCGCTCGACGTCCTCGCCGGGCACTGGGGCGACGCCGAGAGCTACGCCCGGGCCGGGCTCGGCCTCAAGGACGACACCCTGGAGAGCCTGCGCGAGCGCCTGGTCGAGAGCGCCTGAACGGCCCTCAGCCCGCGGCCCCGGCGGCGCCGACGCAGGCCTCATTGCCCTCCGGGTCGGCCAGCACCCAGTGGTTCGGCGCGTGCTCGTCCGTCACCAGGCGGCCCCCGGCGGCGATCGCGGCGGCGATCCGGGCCTCGGCGAGGTCGTGCGGCACCCAGACGTCCACGTGCACCCGGTTGCGCTGCGGGCGGGGCTCGTCCATCTGCTGGAAGTAGAACGGCGCGCCGCGGCGGGCCGGGTCGATCAGGTCCTCCGGGCTGCCGGAGCGGTCGCGGTAGCCGAGCAGCGCCCGCCAGAACGCGACCACGGCGGGCACCTCCAGCGCGTCGACTGTGACCTGGACGGTCTGCAGGCCGCCCGGGTCGGCGACCGCGCCGAGCTCGCGGGCGGTCGCGGAGACCAGCCGGGCCAGCTCGACGTGCCGCCCGGTCAGGCCGTAGTACTCCTCCCCCACCTCGACCAGCCGGACGGTCACGCCCTCCGGCCGCAGGTCCACGTCCACCTCGCCGACCCCCGCCAGCGCCTCCCCGAGCGCCCCGACCAGCCGCGCCCCCGCCCCGAACGACCCCGTCCGGAAGAACGCGCAGGCTCCCTCCCCCAGCACCCTCCAGTCCTCCGTCCCACCCGCCGCGTGGAACGCCAACGGCCTGATTCGCGTCACCTCGTGCATCTCGGTCATCCGGGCAGCGTACCGGCCCGCACTGACACTCCCTCAGCGCGCCCCCGCCCACGCCAGCAGGTGCTCCACCGACCACGCCGTGATCACCCGCTCCGCCTCCAGCCCCACCCCCACCGCCCGCTCGCACCCGTCGATCTGCCGGTCGAGTTCCCCCGGCGCGTGCGCGTCCGTGTCGATCGCGAACAGGCAGCCGAGGTCGGCGGCGAGGGCGAGGAGGTCGTCGGGCGGGTCCTGGCGGTCGGGGCGGCAGTTGATCTCGACGGCGGTGTCGTGCTCGCGGCAGGCGGTGAAGACGGCCTCGGCGTCGAACGCGGACGCCGGGCGGGGCTTCTCGCCCAGGCGGCGCCCGGTGCAGTGGCCGAGGACGTCGACCAGCGGGTTGCGGACGGCGGCGAGCAGCCGGTGCGTCATCGCGTCGGCGTCCATCCGCAGCTCGGAGTGGACGGAGGCGACCACCACGTCCAGGCGGTCGAGCAGTTCCTCGTCCTGGTCGAGCGTGCCGTCCGCGAGGACGTCGCACTCGATGCCGGTGAGCAGCCGGAACGGGGCGAGCCGGGCGTTGAGCTCCTCGACCAGGTCGAGCTGTTCGCGCAACCGGTCCGCGTCGAGGCCGCGGGCGACGGTGAGGCGGGGCGAGTGGTCGGTGAGGACGGCCCAGTGGTGGCCGAGGGCGCGGGCGGTGCGGGCCATCCGCTCGGCGGGGACGGTGCCGTCGGACCAGTCGGAGTGCAGGTGGCAGTCGCCCTGGAGCTTCTCGCGCAGCCGCAGCGCGGCGGCGGACGGGGCGGGCCCGGCGGCGGCGCGGGCCTCGGTCTCCAGCAGGTACTGGGGGGTGCGGCCGACCGAGGCGTCGGCGATCACCCGGGCGGTGACGGGGCCGACGCCGGGGAGGCGTTCGGCCCGGGCGGCGTCGATCGGTTCGGGGGGCAGCGCGGCGGCGGCCTCGGCGGCGGTGCGGAACGCCTTGGCCCGGTGGGGGGAGGCGAGTTCGCGCTCCAGCAGGAAGGCGATGCGTTCCAGGGCGGTGACCGGGTCCATGCGGCCAGTCTGCGCGGGGCCGGACGGGGTCGCACGCGGACGGTTCCCCCCCGCCGATCCGCCCGCACCCCTTGTTGACACTCTGTCTCATTGGTTTACTCGTCCCGGAGCCCCCGTCGTACCCCACCCTCCGGAGCCCGCCCGTGTCCGACACCGCCACCCCGCCGCAGTCCCCCGTCCCGCCGCAGTCCGTCGCCCGGCAGCGCAACGCCGACCGCGAGCTCAACGCGGCCCGCCTGCTGCGCGCCTCCGCCAAGCACTCGTACGACCCGCTCACCGAGATCGACTGGTCCGCGCCCGTCGACCCGGACCACTACGCGCTGCCCGCGCACCGCGTCGCGCTGTACGGCACCCCGCTGTGGGAGCGGCTGGACGAGCGGGCGCGGGCCCGGCTGAGCGTGCACCAGTTCGCGTCCACCACGGCCGCCGGGATCTGGTTCGAGCTGGTGCTGATGGAGGGCCTGATCCGGCACGTCTACGCGGGCGACCTGACCACCGGGCACGCCCAGTACGCGCTGACCGAGGTCGCCGACGAGTGCCGCCACTCGACCATGTTCGCCCGCTACATCACCGCGACCGGCTACCCCTCGGCCCGGCCGACCCGGCGCGCCGACCGGCTGGGCAAGCTGCACTTCCTGCTCAACGACACCACCATGACCTTCGCCGGGGCGATCTTCGTCGAGGAGTTCACCGACGCGATGCAGCGCGAGATGGTCCGCGACGAGTCGCTGCAGCCGCTGGCCCGCGCGGTGGCCCGGATCCACGTGGTCGAGGAGGCCCGGCACATCGGCTACGCCAAGCCGGAGCTGGAGCGCCGCTGGGCGGCGATGACGGCGGCCCGGCGGGCGGTGTTCCGGCGGGCGCTGGCCCTGCTGGCCCGGCACGCGGTGGACGAGATCGTGCACCCGCGGGTGTACGCGCTGGCCGGGCTCGACCCGGCCGAGGCCCGCCGCGCCGCCGAGGCCAACCCGCACTGGCGGCAGGCCCGGATCGACTGGGCCCGCAAGGCGCTGGAGTTCTTCGCCGACCTGGGCGTCCTCACCCCCGCCACCGCCCGCTCCTGGCGCCGCGCCGCCCTGCTGCCCTGACCCGTCGCCCGCGCCGCCTGCGCGCCGCGCCCCGCCGCCGCCCCCGCTGCCCGAGACTCTGAGCGTGGACGACAACGGGATCCGCCTCGGCACGGGCCGCGGCCGGTGGGTGGTGGCGGCGACGGCGCTGGGCTCCGGCATGGCGATGCTGGACGGCACGGTGGTGAACGTCGCGCTGCCGCGGATCGGCGCGGACCTGGGCGCGGACCTGGCGGCGCTGCAGTGGACGGTCAACGCGTACATGCTGACGCTGGCCGCGCTGATCCTGCTGGGCGGCTCGCTCGGCGACCGGTACGGACGGCGGCGGGTGTTCCTGCTCGGGGTGTGCTGGTTCGCGCTGGCCTCGGCCGGGTGCGCGGCCGCGCCGAACGTCGAACTCCTGGTGCTGGCACGGGCGTTGCAGGGGGTGGGCGGGGCACTGCTGACGCCCGGTTCGCTGGCGATGCTGCAGGCGGTGTTCGCCGAGGAGGACCGGGCGGGCGCGGTCGGCGCCTGGTCGGGGCTGGGCGGGGTCGCGGCCGCGGTCGGGCCGTTCCTGGGCGGCTGGCTGGTGGACGGGCCGGGCTGGCGGTGGATCTTCCTGCTGAACCTGCCGCTGGCGGCGGTGGTGGTCGCGGTGACGGCCCGGCACGTCCCGGAGAGCCGCGACCCGGACGCCTCCGGCCGCTTCGACGTGCCGGGCGCGCTGCTCGCGGCGCTGGCGCTGGCCGGGATCACCTACGCCCTGACCGAGGCCGGTTCGGGGCTGTCCCCGGGCGCGCTGGCGGCCGGGGCGGCGGGCCTGGCGCTGACCGGGGCGTTCGTGCTGGTCGAGCACCGCTCGGCACACCCGATGCTGCCGCTGACGCTGTTCCGCTCCCGGCTGTTCACCTCCGTCAACCTGGTCACGCTGTGCGTGTACGGGGCGTTCAGCGGGGTGTTCCTGCTGCTGACGGTGCAGTTGCAGGTCGTGGCCGGGTTCACGCCACTGCTGTCGGGGGTCGCCCTGGTGCCGATCACCGTGCTGATGCTGCTGTTCTCCGGCCGGGCCGGACGGCTGGGCCGGGCGGTGGGACCGCGGCTGCCGCTGACGGTGGGTCCGCTGGTGGTGGCCGCGGGCGTGCTGCTGATGCTGCGGATCGGGCCCGGCGCGAACTACTGGCGGGACGTGCTGCCCGCCGTCACCGTGCAGGGCGCCGGGATGACCCTGCTGGTCGCCCCGCTGACCGCGACCGTGCTGGCCGCCGTGGACGTCCGCCGGGCGGGCATCGCCTCCGGCGTCAACAACGCGGCCGCCCGCGCGGCGGGCCTGTTCGCGGTCGCCGCGATCCCCCCGCTGGCGGGCCTGAGCGGCGACGCCTACCGCGTCCCCGCCGAGGTCGACGCCGCCTTCACCACCGCCGTGCTGATCTGCGCCGCCCTGCTCGCCACCGGCGCCCTCCTGGCCCTCACCACCATCCGCCCCGACGCCCTCACCCCGCCCCACCCGGTCGCCGAGCCGGACTGCGACTGGTACTGCGCCCCGACCACGCCCCCGATCCACCCGCACGACGGCGAACGCTGAACGGCCCGCCCCGGAGAACTCCCCGGGACGGGCCGCTGCTGCTCCTGCTACCGGCGACGGAGCGTCAGAGGATGTCGCCGGGCGCGTACTTGGCGGCCTCCGGGTGGGCGGCGGCCACCTCCTCGATGCGGCGGACGAGTTCGCCGACCTGGGCGGCGGCGGCGCCGGTGAAGGAGAGCCGGTCGGCGAGCAGGGCGTCGAGGGCGGCGTGGTCGAGCGGGATGCGCGGGTCGGCGGCCAGGCCCGGGACGAGGGTGTTCTCGCGGGCGCCCTCGCGCATGGCGAGCGCGGCGTTGACCGCGTGCTCCTTGATGACCTCGTGGGCGGTCTCGCGGCCGACCCCGGCCCGGACCGCGCCCATCAGGACCTTGGTGGTGGCCAGGAACGGCAGGTAGCGGTCCAGCTCGGCCTCGATGACGGCGGGGAAGGCGCCGAACTCGTCGAGGACGGTCAGGAAGGTCTCCAGCAGGCCGTCGAAGGCGAAGAACGCGTCCGGCAGCGCGACCCGGCGCACCACGGAGCAGGAGACGTCGCCCTCGTTCCACTGGTCGCCGCCGAGCTCGGCGGTCATCGAGGCGTAGCCGCGCAGGATGACGGCCAGGCCGTTGACGCGCTCGCAGGAGCGGGTGTTCATCTTGTGCGGCATGGCCGAGGAGCCGACCTGGCCGGCCTTGAAGCCCTCGGTGACCAGCTCGTGGCCGGCCATCAGACGGATGGTCTTGGCCAGGCTGGAGGGACCGGCGGCGAGCTGGACGAGCGCGGAGACCACGTCGTAGTCGAGCGAGCGCGGGTAGACCTGGCCGACCGAGGTGAAGACGTTCTCGAAGCCGAGGTGGCCGGCCACCCGGCGCTCCAGCTCGGCGAGCTTGTCGGCGTCGCCGCCCAGCAGGTCGAGCATGTCCTGGGCGGTGCCGACCGGGCCCTTGATGCCGCGCAGCGGGTAGCGGGCGATCAGCTCCTCCAGCCGGACGTACGCGACCAGGACCTCGTCGGCGGCGGTGGCGAAGCGCTTGCCGAGGGTGGTGGCCTGGGCGGCGACGTTGTGCGAGCGGCCGGCCATGACCAGCTCGGCGTACTGGGCGGCGAGGCGGCCGAGGCGGACCAGGACGGCCACCGTGCGGTCGCGGACGTGCTCCAGCGACTGGCGGATCTGCAGCTGCTCGACGTTCTCGGTGAGGTCGCGCGAGGTCATGCCCTTGTGGATCTGCTCGTGCCCGGCGAGTTCGGAGAACTCCTCGATCCGGGCCTTCACGTCGTGCCGGGTGACCTTCTCGCGCTCGGCGATGGACGCCAGGTCGACCTGGTCCACCACCCGCTCGTAGTCGGCGATCGCGGTGGCCGGGACCTCGATGCCGAGGTCCCGCTGCGCCTTGAGGACGGCCAGCCACAGGTGGCGCTCCAGGACCACCTTGTGCTCGGGGGACCACAGCTGGGCCAGGGTCGCCGAGGCGTACCGGGAGGCCAGGACATTGGGGATCTTGGGCTTCGCGCTCACGTTTCGCAAGCCTAACAGTCGAGGTCAGGCGAGGACGAAGCGCGTCCGGAAACCGGGATGAACCCGGCGGGGGCGACGGGTTAGGGTCCGGGCATGACCAAGCGCACCTTCCGGATCACGGTCCGCGGCTCCTTCGACGCCCTGACCGACGAGCAGCGGGCCGAGTTGCAGGCCGAGGCCGCCGAGCACGACGTGCTGCGGGCGGAGTTCACCGAGGAGGGGCACCTGACGTACGACCTGTCGGCGCGGCCGTTCTTCACCTTCCGCTTCCTGGAGCACGGGGAGTCGGAGGAGGACGTGGTGGCGGCCTCGGTGCGGGCCGAGACGGCGGCGGAGCTGTGGCTGACGGACCGCGGGTACGGCTACAAGAACCTGAAGTCGCAGGCGCAGGACATGGCGCTGGCGGCGCTGGGGGCGCGGCAGAAGCAGGAGGCCCGGAAGAGGGGCTGAGGGCGGCCGGGGCCCGGCCCGGGCGGGGCGGGGCGGGCTCAGGGCGAGCCGTTGGTGAGCAGCAGGTGCAGGGTGCGGCCGCGGTGGGCGAGCGTGGCGGTGTCGCTGCCGCAGCCGTCGAAGTAGGTCGGCCACTGGTCCGGCGCGTCGTCGGGGTAGTGGGCGCAGCGCAGGAAGTCCGGGCCGACCGCGGCGAAGGACCAGGCCGGGCCGCCGCGGCTGCCGCAGCCGTCGCGGCCGTCCGGGCCGAGCAGTTCCCGGGCGAAGTCGCCGACCAGCCGTTCGGCCCGCGCCGCCGGGAGCCGGCGCTGGTACGGGCTCCACGCCTCGCGGAGCATCCAGCGCAGCCGGGCCAGGAATCCCGCGCGGTCGAGGGGTTCCGGCTCAGCGCGGAAGTCCCGGCGCAGGAGCGGGGGTTGGTGGGTCCGGTGGTCGTCCGTGAGGCGGTGCCAGCCGCGGCGGGCGTCGGCCCCGCGCAGCAGCGGATCGAACAGGTCGCCGCGCAGGAGGGCGGGCAGCGCGGCGGGGCCGTCCTGCGCGGTGAGGGGCGGGTCGCACTCCGCGGTGAGCAGCAGGGTGTTGCTGTTCATCGTGCGGTCGACGGCGGAGAGGAAGGCGTCGACGGCCGGGGGTTCGGGGGTCGGTGGCGGCGCGCTGAAGGTCCATGGGCCCATGCCGGGAGCCTCCCGGGCGGGCGGCCCCGGGTTCAACGGGTTTTCGGCGGGAGCGGCCCCGAGCGGCTTCGAGCGGCCCCGAGCGGCCCCGAGCGGCTAGAACAGGGTGTCCTGTTCGGCGGCGGGGCGGGCCCTGGGGAGCAGGGTCAGGCCCTCGCAGCCGGGGGCGTCGGGGGCGGGGTGCAGCGTCCAGCCGGTGAGCAGGCGGGTGTCGAGGAGCAGTGGGGGGCCGTCGGGGCGGTCGAGGAGGAGGTGACTGCCGATCGGGGGGCGCAGGCGGCCGGTCAGGCGGGCGCCGTCGGCGAGGGCCTTGACCTGCTGGTAGTGGTCGGGGGCGCCGTCGGTGAGGCCGAAGAGGTCGACCTGGTCGGTGACGGGGTGGTCGGGGAGCAGGGTCAGCTGGTCGTGCTCGGCGAGCAACCGGTGGGCGCGGGTGCGGGCGGCGGTGAGCGCGTCGTGCCGCTGCGCGGGGGCGGGCAGGCTCCACCAGGCCGGGTACTTGGCGGCGGCGGGGATCCGTTCGCGGGCCAGCCGGGCGTGGGCGAGGGCGAGTTCGGCGCGGCGGACGGCGGGCAGCGGGCCGTGGGCGATGAACGTCCAGGTGAGGGCGGCCTGTTCGAGCAGGCGGGCGGTGCCGCGGTCGGCGGCGGTGAGGCCGACCTTGAGCAGGTCGGGGGCGAACCAGGCGAGGTAGAGGCGGTAGGCGCGGCCGTCGTCGAGGATGCGGTCGCGGGCGAGCTGCAGGCCGCGGTCGGCGTTCTGGCAGCTCGGGCACTGGCTGAGGGTGCCCTCGGCGGGGACGGTGGCGCGGTGCGGGCAGGGGCGGTGGCCGCGCTCGGTGTGCGCGCCGGTGCAGCGGCGCGGGCCGGTGATCCGCCAGGCGACGGGGGTGCCGTCGGCGAGCGGACGGGTGTGGCGCTCGCGGCCGTCGGTGGCGGTGAGGTGGGGCGCGCCGCCTTGCCAGCGCAGCCCCGTGGCGGTCCATCCGTTGCCCTGGTCCTGGTGCATCCGGTGAGCGTACGGCACGCCACGGACGGTCACGGGCTCGCGGCCTCGGTCACGGCCTCACGGGCGCAGCAGCAGCGGCAGGACCTGGTCGCAGAGCCCGGCGAGGGCGGCGCGCTGCTCGGGGGCGAGGCTGTCGAAGGCGGCGCGGGCGCGGGTCATGTCGGCGCGGATCAGGTCCAGGACGTCGCGGCCGGGCCCGGTGATGGTGACGATCTTGACCCGGCGGTCGGTGGCGGCGGCCTCGCGGCGGGCGTAGCCGAGCGCCTCGAGGCGGTCGACGATGCCGGTGACGTTGGAGGCGTCGCAGCCGAGCCGTCCGGCCAGGGCGCGCATCGGGACGGGTTCGAGGACGGCCTTGAGGGCCTTGGCCTGCGAGGAGTTGAGGCCGTGGCGGGCCGCGGCGACGGCGAAGTCCTGGAAGTAGGCGGTGCCGACGGCCGCGATCCGTTCCATGAGTTCGGTGCTGGAGGGTGCGGTGGCGGCGGTGTCGCTGCCTGTGCTGCTGGCCATGGCGGTCAGGGTACGCCCATTCGTTTCAGTGTCTCCAGTATTGAGACCGACAAGTAGTTCGCCGATCCGGTGGACGCTCCGTGCCCGACCGCCCGGCCGGGCCGCTCAGAGCACCAGACGGTCGAACAGGTGGTGGAGTTCCGCGGCCGGGTCGGCGGTCAGCCCGGTGTGCACCGGCCCGGGCTGGACGACGGCGCTGCGCGGGGCGGTGAGCCAGCGGAAGCGCTGCCCGGCGCTGTCCCGGGCGGCCGGACCGGCGGCCTCGCCGCCCGCGCAGACCGCCTCGACGCCGCGCAGCGCGCGCCGCACGCCCGCGACGTCGGCCAGCGCGTCCAGGGCCAGCAGCCGTCCCTGGTCGAGGTGGGTGCGGGCGCCCAGGTACTCGGCGGTGCGGCAGTACAGCAGGACGCCGATGTTGACGCACTCGCCGCGCTCGACCCGGGGGACGGCCCGGATCAGCGCGTACTCGTAGTCGTGGCGGGGCTGTTCGTGGACGGGCTCCATCAGGACGCCACCTCCGGGAGCCAGTCGCGGGGCCCGGCGAGGCGGGCGGTGAGCTGTGCGGTGTAGGCGGCGCGGACGTCCTCGGGGGTGTCGAAGCCGGGTTCGTCGGCCAGCCAGACGTCCGGGACGGCGGCGACCGCGGCGGGCAGCGCCCGCTCGGCGAGGGCGGCGAGTTCGGCGTCGACGGCCCCCAGGTGGCCGGCGGCGTGCCGCAGCGCGTGGTCGGAGGCGTCGTAGGGCTTGCGGCGCCACTTCTCGGCGCCCGGCCAGCTGTGGTGGAAGATCAGGCTGGCGCCGTGGTCGATCAGTCGCAGTCCGCCGGCCGCGACCAGCAGGTTGGGGTTGCGCCAGGAGCGGTCGACGTTGCCGATCAGCGCGTCGAACCAGAGCACCCGGGCGGCGAAGTCGTCCTCCACCTCGAAGCAGAGCGGGTCGAAGTTCAGCGCCCCGGAGACGTACGCCATGCCGAGGTTGGTGCCGCCGCTGGCCCGCATCTGGTCCTGGATCTGCACCTCGGGCTCGCTGCGGGCCAGGACCGGGTCCAGGTCGACCAGGGCGAGTTCGGGCACCGGCAGGCCGAGCCGGCGGCCGAGTTCACCCGCCAGCACCTCGGCCACCAGCGCCTTGCGGCCCTGGGCCGCACCGACCCACTTCAGGACGTACAGGCGGCGGTCGTCGGCCTCGATCAGGCCCGGCATCGAACCGCCTTCGCGCAGCGGCGTCGCGTAGCGGACGGCCGTCACCTCGGAGAGCATCCGGACAGCCTAGCGGCCCCGTCGGGGGCATGGCCGCGCGCCGGGCGGGCAGGCGCCCGGCAGCCCGTTGGAGATGCACCCGCCGTTACCCCGTGCGAGTGTGGCCAACAGTCGTCCTTGCCACTCACGGACCTGCACACAGTAGGGGATGAAGATGGAACGACCTCGGATCCTGATCGTCGGCGGCGGCTTCGCCGGACTGGAGTGCGCGCGCCGCCTGGAGCGCAAGCTCGCCCCCTCCGAGGCGGAGATCTCCCTGGTCACGCCGTTCTCGTACCAGCTGTACCTGCCGCTGCTGCCGCACGTCGCGGCCGGGGTGCTGACCCCGCAGTCGGTGGCGATCTCGCTGCGGCGCTCGCTGCGGCGCACCCACATCGTGCCGGGCGGGGCGATCGGCATCGATCCGCGGTCGAAGGTCGCCGTGGTCCGCAAGATCACCGACGAGGTGGTGGCGGTCAAGTACGACTACCTGGTGCTCGCGCCGGGCAGCGTCACCCGGACCTTCGACATCCCCGGCCTGCCGGACTACGCGCGCGGCATGAAGACGCTCGCCGAGGCCACCTACATCCGCGACCACGTGATCGCCCAGCTGGACCTGGCGTCCGCCTCGATGGACGAGAACGAGCGGGCCTCCCGGCTGCAGTTCGTGGTGGTCGGCGGCGGGTACGCGGGCACCGAGACCGCGGCCTGCCTGCAGCGGCTGACCACGGCGGCGGTCAAGCGCTACCCGCGGCTGGACCCGCAGCTGATCAAGTGGCACCTGATCGACATCGCGCCGAAGCTGATGCCCGAACTGGGCGACAAGCTCGGCACCACCGCGATGGAGATCCTGCGCGGGCGCGGCGTGGACGTGTCGCTGGGCGTGTCGGTCGCCGAGGTCGGACCGGAGACGGTCAAGTTCACCGACGGGCGCAGCCTGCCGTGCCGCACCCTGATCTGGACGGCCGGCGTGGCCGCCTCCCCGCTGGTCGGCACGCTGGACGCGGAGACGGTGCGCGGGCGCCTCGCGGTGACGGCGGAGATGCGGGTGCCGCAGTTCGAGGGCGTGTTCGCGCTCGGCGACGCGGCCGCGGTGCCGGACCTGGCCAAGGGCGACGGGGCGGTCTGCCCGCCGACCGCGCAGCACTCGGCCCGGCAGGGCAAGAAGGTCGCCGACAACCTGGTCGCGGCGCTGCGCAACCAGCCGCTGCAGCCGTACTTCCACAAGGACCTGGGGCTGGTCGTCGACCTCGGCGGCAAGGACGCGGTCTCCAAGCCGCTGGGCGTGGAGCTGCACGGCGCGCCCGCCCAGGCGGTGGCCCGCGGCTACCACGTGATGGCGATGCGCACCAACGCCGCGAAGTACCGCACGGCGGCGAACTGGCTGCTCAACGCCACCGCGGGCGACGACTTCGTCCGCACCGGCTTCCTGGCCCGCCAGCCCGCCCGGCTGCGCGACTTCGAGTACACCGACGCGTACCTGTCCCGCGACCAGGTCCGCGAGCACGCGCAGGCGCTGCTGGCCAAGGGCTGAGACGCGCCGGGCCCCCGACCGGATCGCCTATCCGGTCGGGGGCCCTCGCGCGCGGTCAGCCCTGGCGGGCCTTGAAGCGCGGGTCCCTGCGGTTGATCACGAAGGTGCGCCCGCGACGGCGGACCACCTGCGCGCCGGGCTTGGCCTTCAGGGAGCGGAGCGAGTTTCGGACGCGCATGACGGGTCCTTCCTGGTCGGTGCCACTGCGGGCTCCAACCGGAACGGGCCGTCCGCTATTCCTCGCGGACATGACAGCCGTCAGAGGTCGTACGGGTACAGCTCGGCGCGGACGCACGGGACGGCGACCTCGATCCGGCCGGGCGGGGCGGCCAGGTCGAGCAGGGTCAGGCTGTCGCCGATCCGCAACTCCCCCGCGCCGTCGAACTCGCCGACCAGCAGCAGGAGTTCGCCCTCGGTGCGGACGGCGGGCGCGGCCCCGGGAGCCGGGCGGACGGTGGCGTGCTCCTCGTCGATCGTCCACTCGACGCGGTACGCGCCGGGCGGGGCGGCCGGGTCGCCGCGCCAGCGGGCGAGGGCCGGGCCGTACGGGGTGCGGACCTCGGCGAGCGGGGGTTCGCCGGGGCGCAGGCGCTCCAGGTGGACCAGCACGGGCGGCCTCCTCAGGTCAGCCGGGAGCCGGTGGCGGGGGCGGCCAGGACGGCGGCGAGGTCGGCGGCCAGCTCGGGGGCCTCGGCCGGGTCGAGGGTGGAGACGGTGATCCGGATGCCGGGCGGGGAGGCGAGGCGGAACCGGGAGCCGGGGGCGGTGACCCAGCCGCGGTGCAGCATCGCGGCGGTGGTGGCGGTCTCGTCGGGGACAGGCACCCAGACGTTGAGACCGCTGGCGCCGTGGGCGCGGATGCCGTGCGCGGCGAGGGCGGTCAGCAGGGCCTCGCGCCGGGCCCGGTAGACGGGGGCGGGGGCGGGCGGGCGGCGGCGCAGTTCGAGGACGGTGCGCTGCAGCAGGTGGCTGACCCATCCGGCGTCCAGGCGCTGGCGGCCCAGGACGCGGGAGATCGTGTCGGCGTCGCCGACGCAGACGGCGACCCGCAGATCGGGGCCGAGCGCCTTGGCGGCGGAGCGCACCAGCGCCCAGTGCCTGACGGTGCCGTCGGCCAGCGACCGGAAGGGCTGGTCGACCATGCCGTGGCCGTGGTCGTCCTCGATCAGGACGGCCCCGGGCCGCTCGGTCAGGACCGCGCGCAGGGCGGCGGCGCGGGCGGGGGTGAGGGCGGCGCCGGTGGGGTTCTGGGCGCGGCTGGTGACGACCAGGGCGCGGGCGCCGTGGTCGAGGGCGGCGGCGACGGGGGCGGGCAGCGGGCCCTGGTCGTCGACCGGGACGGGGGCGGGGCGCAGCCCGAGGGCGGGCAGCAGGTCGAGCAGGCTGCCCCAGCCCGGGTCCTCGACGGCGACGGTGTCGCCGGGGCGCAGGTGGGCCGACAGGACGCGCGCGATGGAGTCCAACGCGCCGGAGCAGACCGCGAGTTCACCCTCGGGGACGCCGTCGGCGCGGAACTCGGCGCGGTAGTCGGCGAGCAGTTCGGGCTCGGCCACGGGGTGCCCGTACAGGACGGTGGGGCCGGCGGCTGCGGCGGCCAGGGCGGGGCCGAGCGGGGGGAGCAGGGCCGGGTCGGGGTTGCCCGCCGAGACGTCCCGCGCGCCGGAGGGGACGGGCAGCCGGGCCTGGTCCCGCGGGGCGGTGACGGGGCGGGGACGGACCCGGCTGCCGCGCCGCCCGGCGGTCTCGATGACGCCGCGTTCGCGCAGCAGGCGGTAGGCGGCGGCCACCGTGTTGGGGTTGACGCCGAGCTCGCCGGCCAGCTCGCGCAGCGGGGGCAGGGCCGCCCCGGGGGCCAACTCCCCCGCGGCGACCGCGCGTTCGACGTCGGCGGCAATGTCGCTGGCCCGCCGACCGGTGATCCGATAGTCTCCTAGCACAAAGCAGATTATGCACTAGTACAGAGGAGTTGTCATGTCGGACAGTCCCGGCGCGTCGTACACCCGCGACGACCTCACCACCCCGACCCGCTCCAAGGAGCGCGCCGCCTGGGACGAAGCGGCCGTGCACGCGATCCTCGACGCCGGCTACCTCTGCCACCTCGGCTTCGTCCGCGACGGCGCCCCGGTGGTGCTGCCCACCCTGTACGCCCGGGTCGGCCGGGTGCTGTACGTGCACGGCTCCACCGGCAGCCGCCCGCTGCGCGGGGCGAAGGACGAACCGGGCCTGCCGGTGTGCGTGACGGTCACCCACGTGGACGGGCTGGTGCTGGCCAAGTCCGCCTTCCACCACTCGGTCAACTACCGCTCGGTGGTGGCCCACGGCACCGCGCACCAGGTCACCGACCCCGCCGAGCTGCGCCTGGCGCTGGACGCGATCGTCGACCAGGTGGTGCCGGGCCGCTCGGCCGACTGCCGCCCCGGCAACGCCAAGGAGCTGGCCGCCACCGCGGTGATCCGGCTGGAGCTGGACCGGGTCTCGGCGAAGACCCGCACCGGCGGCGTCAACGACGAGGAGGAGGACCTCGCCCTGCCGTACTGGGCGGGCGTCGTCCCCGTCGCCCCCGCGTACGGCGCGCCGCTGCCCGCCCCGCACACCGAGGTCGGGCCCCCCGCGTACCTGCCGGGGCAGCCGTGCTGATCCGGGGGTGGGACCGCGGCGCGGAACAGGAGTGGCACCAGTGGCTGGCCGCGGGCCGGGACTTCGGCACGCTGGCGGCCAACGGGCCCGACGGCCCGGTGCTCACCCCCACGCACTTCCTGCTGGACGCCGAGGCGGGCGAGGTGCTGCTGCACCTGTCCGCCGCCAACCCGCTGCTGGCCGCGGTGCGCGCCGACCCGCACGTGACGCTGGCCGTCACCGACGACTACGCCTTCGCCCCCGGCCGCTGGCGCGGCGCCCCGTACACCCCGACCAGCTACTACGCCTCCGTGCAATTCTCCTGCACCGCCGAACTGGTCGAGGACCCGGCCCGGAAGGCCGCGCTGCTCAACCGGCAACTGGCGCACTTCCAGCCCGAGCAGCCCGCGGACCGGGTGGAGCCCGGAGACGTCTACTGGGCGCAGCTGACCGCGATCCGGGGGCTGCGGCTGGCGGTGCACCGGGTGCGGGCGAAGTTCAAGTACGACGACAAGAAGCCGGTCGAGCTCCAGGGCGAGGTCGCCGATCGGCTGGCCGCGCGGCACGCGGCCACCGGGAACCCGCAGGACTCGGGCGCCCGGGCGCAACTGTTGCGGCGGATGGCCCTGCGGACGGGCCCCGCTGACCGTTCGTCGGACTGACAGTTGATCGTCTGCGGGCGTGTCGGACGCGGACGGCGGGGTAGCCGCTGGTCGAATTACCTCCGGAGATTTCCGTCCCAAACGGGACGGATCGTCATGTAGGGAGAGACCACTGGCTACCCACGCCGCCCCCAGGGACGAACACCTCGGCCACGTGGTGTTCATCTCCGCCGCCGCCGCGATGGGCGGATTCCTGTTCGGCTACGACAGTGCGGTGATCAACGGCGCGGTCACCGGCATCCAGAAGCACTTCGACGTCGGCAACGGCGAGACCGCGTTCGTGGTCGCCATCGCCCTGCTCGGCTCGGCGGCCGGCGCCGTGGTGGCCGGCTGGCTGGCCGACCACTACGGCCGGGTGCGCACCATGCTGCTGGCCGCCGTGCTGTTCGCGATCAGCGGCGTCGGATCGATGTTCCCGCCCAGCATCGAGGTGCTCGGCGTGTGGCGCGTGCTCGGCGGCATCGCCATCGGCATCGCCTCGGTGATCGCCCCCACCTACATCGCCGAGGTCGCGCCCACCGCGTACCGGGGCCGACTGGCCTCCTTCCAGCAGATGGCCATCGTGCTCGGCATCACCGTCTCGCAGCTCGCCAACTGGGCGCTCAACCAGGCCGCCGGGGGCGAGTCCACCAACCACCTGGCGGGCGTCCAGGCCTGGCAGTGGATGCTCGGCGTCGAGGCCGTGCCCGCCGTCGTCTACGGGCTGATGGCGCTGTCCATCCCCGAGTCGCCGCGGTACCTGATCAGCGACGGGCGCGAGGCGCAGGCCCGCAAGGTGCTGGCCGAGGTCGAGGGCGCGCACGTCGACCTGGACGCCCGGGTCGCCGAGATCCGCCAGGTGCTGAACACCGAGCACAAGCCCCGCCTGAAGGACCTGCTGGGCGGACGCTTCGGGCTGCTGCCGATCGTCTGGATCGGCATCGGTGCCTCGGTGTTCCAGCAGTTCGTCGGCATCAACGTGATCTTCTACTACTCCTCGTTCCTGTGGCAGTCGGTCGGCATCGACGAGTCCAACTCGCTGCTGATCTCGCTCTCCACCTCGATCGTCAACGTGGTCGGCACCGTGGTCGCGATGCTGCTGGTCGACCGGATCGGCCGCAAGCCGCTGGCGCTGGCCGGCTCCGCGGGCATGGCCCTCTCGCTCGGCCTCGCCGCCTGGGCCTTCTCCTTCCGGCACGGCACCGGCGACAGCGCGACCCTGGCCGACTCGTACGCCACCGTGGCGCTCGTCGCCGCGCACGTCTTCGTGTTCTGCTTCGCCTTCTCCTGGGGCGTGGTGGTCTGGGTGCTGCTGGGCGAGATGTTCCCCAACCGGATCCGGGCGCTGGCCCTGTCGGTGGCCGCCTCCGCGCAGTGGATCGCCAACTGGGCCATCACCGTCACCTTCCCCAACCTCTCCGACTGGAACCTGTCGGCGACGTACGTCATCTACGCCTGCTTCGCGCTGCTGTCCATCCCGTTCGTCGCCTTCTGCATCAAGGAGACCAAGGGCAAGTCCCTGGAGGAGATGGGCTGAACGAGGGGCGACGGTACGTCAGGAGGCGGGTGGCGGACGTGGATTCCGCCACCCGCCGCGCATAGAGTGCGCCCCGATCACCAGTCGAACCCGCTGCCCGCCGCGAGCCGCCCCAGGCTGCCGCGCGCGGCCGTCCCGACGGAGAGGCCATGGGCGCCGCCCGCCAGAACACCAGCTTCCCCGGACCCGGTTCCGGGAGCACCTTGCACGGCTACCTCGCCCGGCCGCCCGCCGGGACCGGCCCCGGCGTCCTCGTCGTCCAGGAGTGGTGGGGCCTCACCCGGCACGTCGCCGACCTCACCGACCGCCTCGCCGCGGCCGGCTTCACCGCCCTCGCCCCCGACCTGTACGGCGGCACCGTCACCCACGACCGGGCCGAGGCCGCCCGGATGAAACGCGAACTCCCCGTCGAACGGGCCACCGCGCAACTCACCGCCGCCGTCCGGTACCTGCTCGACGACCCGGCCACCGTCGGCGACGCGATCGGCGCGATCGGCCTCTGCATGGGCGGCGGCCTGGCCCTGCGCCTCGCCGTCCAGGAGGGCGACCGCATCGCCGCGGTCGTCCCCTTCTACGGGCTCCCCGACGAGGACTACCGCTACGACGGCCTCACCGCCCACGTCCTCGGCCACTACGGCGAACAGGACGCCTCCCTCCCCGCCGAGGTCGTCGACGAGGCCGCCAGCCGCATCGGCGAGGCGACGGGGCGCCGCCCCGAGATCCACTTCTACCCGGCCGGGCACGCCTTCCTCAACGACGAGAAGACCCCCAGCGCGTACGACCCGCTGCAGGCCGAGATCGCCTGGCGGCGCACGCTCAGCTTCCTGTGGGGGCACCTGGGCTGACACCTGCCCCCGGCGGGCCGGGGCAGAGGGGGAAAAGCGCTGGACAGCGGGGGTGTGGCAGGTCCATGGTCGGGCGGTGACGTTCCTCGATCCGGCCTGGGCGGGCCGTAACTATCGCGTTCAGACCGCGGCGACGGTGGTGAGCGGGCTCGGCAACGCCGCGGCTCCGATCGCCACCGCGTTCGCCGTCCTGCACTCCGATCCGCGCTGGGGCAGCGCCGAGGTGGGGTACGTGACCGCGGCGCGGACGGTGCCGTTGGTGGTGCTGCTGCTGGTGGGGGGCGCGGTTGCGGACCGGTTGCCGCGGCACCTGGTGATGGTGGGGGCGAACCTGTTCAACGCCGGTTCGCAGGGGGTGCTGGCGGCGCTGGTGCTGTTCGGGCACCCGAGCCTGTGGGCGTTGACGGCGCTCTCGGCGGCGGGCGGGGCGGGGCAGGCGTTCTACGCGCCGGCCGCGGAGGGGGTGATCCTGCAGGCGGTGCCGGCCGAGCACGCCGCGAAGGCGTTCTCGGTGTTCAAGATGGCGATGAACGGCGCGTCGATCGCGGGTGCGGCGCTCGGCGGCGTACTGGTCGCGGTGGTCGGCCCCGGCTGGGTGCTGGCGGCCGACGCGGCGTGCTTCGCGGTCGCGGCGGCCCTGCGCGTCGGCCTGGAGCCCGCGGGCCCCGGGCGGGGCCCGGCGCGCCCCGGGCTGGCGCACGAACTGCTGGTCGGCTGGCGGGAGTTCACCGCCCGGCGGTGGCTGTGGGCGATCGTGGTGCAGTTCGGCCTGATGAACGCGTGCGTGCTCGCCGTGGAGGCGGTATACGGGCCGGTGGTGGCCGAGGACCGGATGGGCGGCGCCGGGGCGTGGGGCGTGGCGATGGCCGCGCTGAGCGTCGGCATGGTGGTGGCGGGCCCGCTGATGACGCGCTGGCAGCCGCGTCGGCTGCTGCTGGTGGGCAACGGCGGGGTGTTCCTGTTCGGGCTGCCGCCGCTGGCACTCGCGCTGGGCTGGCCGCTGCTGCCCGTGGCGCTGGCGATGTTCCTGGCGGGCGTGGGCACCACGGTGTTCGTGGTGGGCTGGATGGTGACGCTGCAGCAGGAGATCCCGGAGGAACTGCTGTCGCGGATGTCGGCGTACGACTCGTTCGGCTCGTTCGCGCTGCTGCCGCTGGGCAGCGCGCTGGCCGGTCCGGCGGCGGACGCGTTCGGGCTCTCCGGGGCGCTGTGGGGCTGCGCGCTGATCTGCGCGGCGCTGGCCGGGCTGGTGCTGCTGGTGCCGGAGGTGCGGCACCTGGAGCGCGCCGTCCCGGAGGCGCGGGCGGGGTCACGGGCCGGGGCGGCGGAGGCGGAGGCCGTCACTTCCGGGTGACAGCCGCTGACAGCTTGCAACCTCCCGGCCCCCGGGCTCGTCCGACCAGGTAACTGGCCGCGACCGGGAGGGACCGCCGCATGGACAAGCCACTGCTGTACCTCGACGTCGACGGGGTGCTGAACCCGGTGTTCCCGCACCCCGACGACGACTTCGACGCGCACACCCTGCTGGGCTACTCGGTGCTGCTGTCGGCGCGCCACGGCGACTGGCTGCGCGAACTGGCCGACCACTACGAACTGGTGTGGGCCACCACGTGGGAGGAGCGCGCCAACGAGCACATCGGCCCGCTGCTCGGCCTGCCCGAGCTGCCGGTGGTGGTGTTCAGCGGCTACGTGCCGCAGCCCGACGACCCGCGGGTACCGCTGATGGAGCTGTTCTCGGCCGCCAAGTGGGCGCCGCTGCTGCGACACGCGCAGGGCCGCCCGTTCGCCTGGGTGGACGACTGCATCCCGCCGCGCCTGGTGCGGCGCAGCGTCCTGCGGACGGACCGGCTGCTGCTGCCGGTCGACCCGGCGCAGGGGCTGCAGCGCGAGCACGTGGACCGGCTGCTGCGACGGCCGCCCTCGCGGGCCCGGCTGAACCCGTGGGCCTGCTGAGGGCCGTCCCGCCCGCGGGCCTCCGAGCGGTGCGGGGCCCGGTCGGTCGGCTGCGCGTGCAGGGGTGCGCGCGGCCCGGACGGCCGCCTCGGAACGGGATGCGGAGCACCGGCCAGGCCCGGTCGTCCAGGAGGACCTCGGACAGGGCGTCCGTGTCCGCGCCGTCGTCGCCGAACCGCTCGGGCTCCGGCCGGGCCCCGTCCGGGGTGAACCGGCACATGGCCAGCAGGTGGTGCGACCAGAACCCGGCGCGCTCGAGCAGCCGCTCACCCGCGACCAGCGGCCCGTGGTCGTATCCCTCGATCAGCACGCACCGGAGTGTCTCGGACCCCGTCGGCACGCGAGCGGCCGGGCCGGTCACTCCTCGGGGCGGGTGGGGGAGGTGCGCAGCGGGGCGGGCAGGGGGACGGTGTGGTCGGAGATCTCGACCCAGACCCGCTGCCAGCGGGCGGTCTCGGTGTGGCCGTAGCGGTCGCCGAGCGCGAGGACGCGCAGCATGGCGAGCGTCTGGGTCTGGTCGGGCTGTTCGGTGACCCGGACGGAGAGCCGGGTGGCGCCGTGGCGGGTGCGGTCGACGACGGGCGGGCGGCCGGTGAGTTTGTGCAGGGCGTCCGCGATCAGGCGTACCCGTGCGCCGTGCGGGCCCGGCAGTCCGTCCATCTCGCGCTCCCCCGTCGTGCGTACCCCGCCACCGCGGCTGTCGGGGGTCAGCCTACCGCCGTCCGGTGACGGGGAGTCAGCGCGGAGCGGTCGCGGCGGCGGCCCCGGCCGGGTCAGGGCAGCCAGCTGACGTGCCCCGCCAGCAGGGCGTAGCCGACGAAGGCGGTGGTGTCGATCAGGGCGTGCGCGGCGACCAGCGGGCCGACCCGCTGCCAGCGGCGGTAGAGCAGGCAGAAGACCACGCCCATCACCATGTTGCCGACCAGTCCGCCGACGCCCTGGTAGAGGTGGTACGAGCCGCGCAGCACCGCGCTGGCGGCCACCGCCGCGGGCCAGCTCCAGCCGATCTGCTGCAGGCGGCGCAGCAGGTAGCCGACCACGACGACCTCCTCCAGGATGGCGTTCTGCCAGGCGGAGGCGACCAGGACGGGGATCCGCCACCAGACGTCGGGCAGGCCGGAGGGGGCGACGGTGAGGTTGACGCCCGCGGCCTGGGCCCCCAGGTAGAGGGCGAGGCCGGAACCGCCGATGCAGGCGGCGACCAGTGCGCCGCGGCCGAGGTCGGAGAGCTTGTGGCGCAGGTCGAAGCCCAGCGCCCGCAGCGAGGCGCCCTCCCGGACGAGCAGGTAGCCGACCAGGACGACCGGCATCAGGCCGCGGGCCACGGAGTAGAGCTGCCAGGCCAGGTCGAGCCAGGGGCGGCCGGGGGCGCGGGAGGCGTTGAGGGTCGCGACCTGGCTGCCGAGGTCGGCGTGCTCGGTGAGCGAGCCGACGAAACTGATCAGCGAACTGACGCCGCTGGCACCGAGGGAGAGGCCGAGGACGATCAGCAGCTCGACGGCGAGGAGCCGTCGCGAAGGGGCCTTGGGGGTGGTGGCGGGCTCGGCCGAGGCGGTGGTCACGGGTCTCCCGGGGGCGGACGATCGGCCCGGGGCCGTGCTGCTGCCCCGGGCCGATCATCCTTTCACAGGAAGATGAGCCTTCCGTGAAGCGCCGTGGCCGGTGCCCGCTCGGGAGGGGGACGGGGACGGGCGGGGGCGGGCGGGGAGTCAGTCGAGCGGCCAGGTGTGGACGGGTTCGCCGGTGCGCATGCACTCGATGTAGCGGCGGGTCATGGCGGCGATCGCCTCGTTCGGGCCGAGGTTGTGGTGTTCGCGCAGGCGGTGGACGGTGGCGGCCTGCCAGGCGGCGCCGTTGGTGCGGCGGAGGCAGCGCTGTTCGATGATGCCGAGGTAGCGGTCCCGGTCTCGGGCTTCGATGCCCCATTCGTCCAGGCCCTGGTGGGCGAGCGGGAGGAGTTCGTTCAGGACCAGGTCGGTGGCCGGGAGTTCGACCTGGCCGCGGGCGCCGCGGCCGCTGCGGGGCCACCACTGGACGGCGTCGATGCCGTGGCGGGCGCCGTTCTGGAAGTTCCGGTCGGCCAGCTCGAAGGGGAGCCTGGTCCAGATCGGGCGGGACTGTTCGGCGAGGACGCGGACCAGGCCGTAGTAGAAGGCGGCGTTGGCGAGGGTGTCGACCACGGTCGGGCCTGCGGGCAGGCAGCGGTTCTCCACCCGCAGGTGCGCGACGCCGTCGGCGACGTCGTACACGGGGCGGTTCCAGCGGTAGATGGTGCCGTTGTGCAGGCGCATCTCGCCGAGCCGGGGGACGCCGCCGGAGGAGAGCACCTTGACCGGGTCCTCGTCGTCGCAGATCGGCAGCAGCGCCGGGAAGTAGCGCAGGTTCTCGGCGAACAGGTCGAGCGCGGAGTCGACCCAGCGCTCCCCGAACCAGGTGATGGGGCGCACGCCCTGCGCCTTGAGCTCGGCCGAACGGGTGTCGCAGGCCTGCTGGAACAGCACCGGGCGGGTCTCGCGCCACAGCTCGCGGCCGAACAGGAACGGGGAGTTGGCGCCGAGCGCGAGCTGGACGCCGCAGATCGCCTGGGCGGCGTTCCAGACCGAGGCGAAGCGGGCCGGGGTGACCTGCAGGTGCAGTTGCAGGGAGGTGGCGGCGGCCTCGGCGACCATCGAGACCGAGTCGACGGCGAGGCGTTCCACCCCGTCGATGTCGAGCGCGATGTCCTCGCCGCGGGCGGCCAGGATCTGGTCGCTGAGCAGGCTGTAGCGGTCGTTGCGGCTCATCGCGTCCAGCCCGGCGTGCTGGAGGTCGAGGGTGGGCAGGATGCCGACCATCACGATCCGGGCGCCCGCGGCGGCGGCCCGCCGGTCGGCGTAGCGCAGGCCGGTGTCGAGCTCCTCCCGGAGGTCCTCGAAGACGTGTCCGCCCAGGCGGCGGGGGGCGACGTTGACCTCGATGTTGAACCGGCCGAGCTCGGTCTGGAAGTCGGCGGAGGAGATCGCGTCCAGCACCTGTTCGTTGCGGAGCACCGGCAGGCCCTGCTCGTCGGCCAGGTTCAGTTCGATCTCCAGGCCCATCATGGCCCGGGGGCGGTCGAACCGCTCCTCCCTGAGCATCCGCTCCAGTACGTCCAGACAGGACTGGAGCTTGCGGCGGTACAGCTGCCGGTCGGCCAGCTCCGCCCGCGTCGCCACGACCTTCTCGCCCACGGGTGCCTTCCCTCCCCTCGGTCGACAGTGCCCCAGCATCATGCCCAGCTCGAAGATCGATAGCCCGGGCGGCGGAACAGCCGTGCGGGACAGTGTTTCTGACGGATGATCAGCCATTCCTCAACTTGTGTCGCGCAACGGAACGTGATATGAAGGTCACCCTGCGCACCTGTTCGAATGGAATTCGCACGCAGCTCAGGCCCGGTCAGGGCCGTCCGAGACACCCACGATGCCGAGGGGCCCTCGTCGACGACCCGCCCACCACACTCGGCGCCATGCACAACCGGACACGGCCAGACCTCACCTCGCGTCGGCGCCATGCCGGTATGCCGCACGGCACGCCGATCTCGCACGGAGAGGCGACCCAGCCATGACCCTGCACCTGTCCCAGCCCCCGGCCGGCGCACTGCGCGCCGTCCTCCGCGCCCTCGCTCCCGAGGCGGAGCTCCCGCCGTCCTCGGCCAGCGTCCTGCGCCATAGCGTCGACCGCCCCCGGCCGCTGCTCGCCCTGCCCGTCCACGCCCTGCACGGCCCCGCGCCCCGGCTGGCCGGCGCCGACTGCACGGGCTGGCGCTTCCTGCTGAGCGAGACCGCCCCCGGGGAGGCCGCGCCCACCGCGCCCGCCCCCTGCGGGCACGGCGACTGCGCCGCCGGAGCGGGCCGACCGGGCGCACAGGCCCCGGGCGCGCCGGGCGCGGCCGAGCCACGGGGGGAGCGGGGGCGGGAGCGCGCGCCACTGACCGTCGGCGAGTTCACCGAGGACGGGCTGGACGGGGTGGTGGCCGCCGCCGAGGTGGTCGACGGCCCGGCCGGACCGGCCTTCTCCCACCTGACCGCGGGCCCGTTCCTGGACTCCACCGTGCGCGCCCTGCGCCAGGCCTGGCAGCTGACCCACGGCACGCCCGGGCGGTACGAGCCCCGGCTGCTGTCGCTGCCCGAGCACTACGCCTCGGCGCTGTGGCTGCACGGCGCCCAGCCCGGGGAGGACCTGCTCGTCCCGCTGGCCCCCGCCCCGCTCGGGGTGGCGGCCCACCAGGTGCTGCCCGCCGCCGAACTGCTGGCCCGGCTGGAGCGCTCCCCCGCGGCCCCGGCCCGGGGCGCGGCCGCCACCGTCGCCGTCGCCGCTGCTGCCGCCGCCGCACAGTCGAGCGCGCTGATCGGCTGACCGGTCGGGCCGGTCCGACCGATCGGCGCACCACCCGGACGGGCCATGGCGCACTGATCTGATCGGATCAGTGCGCCATGGCCCGTCTGTGCGCGGATCGGACCGCCTCCCGCCCGGTCGGGTGATCTCGCACGCTCTTCTGTGGCGCATGTCACCAAATGGCTGCGCGAGCGCCTGCGGAGTCGGACACTGGTGACGGTCGGGCGGAGGACCAATCGTCCTACCCGGCTGACGCCGGTTCACACCTGATCCGGTGCAGAATTTCAGCGAAGCGAGGTACAAGGATGTGCCAGCACCGAACCGAGTGTCCGTCCGCCGAATCGGCTGACCGCGAAGCGGCCGTCCCGGTCGCGCGCCACCCCGAACAGGGCTGGAGCCTGCTGTGCAACGGCGTGCTGCTGTTCGACGACACCGGTGAGCTGCTGCCGGACGGCCGGGTGATCGCCCCGCGCCGGAGCCTGCTGATCGCCGCCTGACCACGCCCCGCTGTCCGCCGTCCCGGCACCGCGCCCCCCCCCCCCGGGGCGCCCCCCCCCCGGGGGGGGCCCGGGGGGGCCCGCGGGGCGGCCGGGCCCCCCCGGCCGGCGCCCCCCGGGGCGCGGGGGGGGGGGGGGGGCC
>NZ_JBIAVO010000009.1:0-139031 GCF_042894345.1 Kitasatospora sp. NPDC001540 | reverse complement strand
CCGCGCCCTGGCCGCGGCCCCCCCCCCCCCCCCCCCCCCGGGGCGCCCCGCCCCCCCCCGCCCCCCCCGCCGGGGGGCCCCCCCCCCCCCGGGGGCGGCCGCCGGCCCCCCACGGCGGCGCGTCCGGGCCCGACCGTCAGGAGCCGCCGGGCGAGCGGGTGGTGGGCGTGGACGGGTCGTACCAGAAGCTGGCCATCGGGGAGCGCAGCGTCCAGCCGAGGCTGGTGTAGAGGGCGCGGCCCTCGGTGGTGCCGACCAGCAGGGCGGTGCGCGCGCCGGCCTCGTGCGCCTCGTGCTGCAGGGTGCGCATCAGGGCGGCGCCGAGACCGCGGCGGCGGTGCTCGGGAGCGGTCTCGATCTGGTCGGCGACGGCGACCAGCGGGGCGTCGGTGCGGCCGCCGAGCGGGGTGGCGGGCGCCAGGCCGAGCTGGCCGCGGGCGGCGAACTCGCCGTCGGCGGTGCGGACCAGGGCCCGGACGGTGCCGCCGCGGCTCCAGGTGGTGATCCGATAGCCGGTCGGGACGGCGGGGCGGCCGGTACCGGGGCGGAGCGGGAGGGTCATCAGGTACCCGGGACCGTCCTGGTGCCAGCCGGGGCCGATCCAGGGCAGGACGCGCTCCTCCTCGGCGAACAGCTTGAGCCACGTCCAGGGGACGGTGGTGCCGTCGGCGAGCTTGCGGACCTCGGCCTCGGCGGGCTCGGGCAGCACGTGGCGCCACACGTGGCGGGACTGGCCGACGTCGATGCTCCAGCCCCAGGGCTCGGGGGCGGGGTCGGCGGCGCCGCGGGAGACCGTCCAGCCGCTGGTCCAGGCCCGGACGAGTTCGGGGAGGGTGGCGTCGTCGAGCATGGGCGCACTCCAGGGTGGTAATGGTTGCTATGGGCCAGTGAAGCTTACATTCCGGGGTGCGGGCACGTCACCGGGATATTCGGCGTTCGCCCGGCGCAGGGCCGCGGCCAGGGCCGGAACGTCCACCGGGCCACTGGTGTCGACCCGGTGGACGGGGCCGAGGGCGAGCGGTCCCGCCTCGCGGGCCCAGACCTCCCAGCGGCCATCCGGCTCGCCGGGGCGCTCGGGGTGGACGGGGTGACGGCGGGCGATGCGCTGCTCGAAGCGGTGGCGGGCGAGCGCGAGCGGGACCTCGCACCAGACCTCCTGCGGCCGACCGACCCCGGCGGCGTCCAGCCCGGCCCGGACGACCGCCCGCACCGGCTCCCCAAGCCAGGGCGCCTCCAGCACGGCCGCGCCGCGGGCGTCGCGCAGCAGCGTCCACAGCGTCTCGCCCGCGGCGGCGCCCAGCGTCCGGCTCCACTCCCAGCGGTCGGCGGGGCGCAGGGCGGCGAGCTGGTCGGCCAGGGTCTCCTTGACCGCGTCCTTGCTGAACAGCGGGAGGCCGAGCTCGGCGGCCAGGGCGTGCGCGAGGGTGCTCTTGCCCGCTCCGGGCAGGCCGTTCACCAGTACGGTCGTCATCCGGCTCACGGTAGCGGCGGCGCCACCGCCGGGGGCCTGAGGTCCGGCCCCCTCGGTGGTTGCCGGAGCGCGGTCACCACAGGGTGGGGAGGGCCCGGAGCGGAAGGCACACCACGGTGCGGGCTCCCGTGCACGGCCTCGCGTCAGGCCGGCTGTTCAGAACGGTTCGTCCAGCAGGGCGGGGCCGGTGACGGGCGGGGTGGGGCGGGCGGTCAGGGGCGGGTGTAGAAGGGCTGCTGCTCGGGGTGGCGGGGCAGGAAGGCGAGCTGGAGGCCGCGGTCGAGGCGGAGGCGGAGGGCCTGGTCGGTGGCGAGGGCCTGGCCGAGGCGGGTGGCGAGGGCCTGGAGGGTGGCGGGGTCGGCGGCCGGGTCGGCCAGGACGAGGGCCAGGGTGGCGTCGGCGTCCGGGGCCGGGACGAGGTGGGCGGCCGCGACGGCGGGTTCGGCGGCGAGCAGGGTGCGCAGGGCCTGCTGCACCTCGGGGTCGCGGTGCGGCGGGAGGTAGCGGCGGTTCTCCGCGACGGCGCGCAGCCGGGCGCCGGACAGCTGGTAGGTGACCGGGCCGGCCGGGTCGACGAGCAGGGTGTCGGCGCGCTCGGAGAAGGCCACCATCGCGGCCTGCGGGGCGACCACCGGCGCCGGGCGGGCGTCCGCGCGCCAGGCCGCCATGGTCGCCAGCGAGGTGAACGCGGGCAGGGCGCGGCGCCCGTCCGGGGCCTCCACCACGGGGACGGCCATGTCGCTGGTCTTCTCGTGCCGGTGCCCGTTGGCGTCCACCTCGACCTCGCCGAGCAGCGCCACGATCGGCACCATCAACCGACTGGGCGTGAGGGCGGCCAGCAGGTCGGGCTCGGTGGCCGGGTCCTGCTGCCAGGCGGCGAGGGCCGCGACGAGGGCGGGGTCGGCGGTGCCGTCGTCCTCGGCGAAACCGGGGTTGGGGATGTTCTTGCGCTCCACCCCGTGAGCGTATGCCACGTTTACCCCGGGGACGGTCGACGGAGTCGAGGACGGTCGGCGGTCGGCACGGTCGCACGGTCGGTGGAGGAGGTTCGGTGGTGGAGCGGCGTGGGCGCGTCGGCGGACGCTTGGCGGTGGCGGCCGTGCGGCCCGGGACGGGTGCGGCGGCGGTGCGCGGCGGCGGGCTGTTCGTGACGGCCAGCGTGGTGAAGGTCGACCTGGTGGCGGCGCTGCTGGTGCAGCGCGGTGGCGGTGCGGGCGGGTTGACGGCCGGGGAGCGGGAGTTGGCGGAGGCGGCGATCGTCCGCAGCGACAATTCGGCGGCGAGCGAACTGTACCGGCGGGTCGGCGGCGCTCCCGGGCTGGACGCGGCGTACCGGGCGCTCGGCCTGGTGGAGACCACCGCCGGGCGGGACGGCTACTGGGGGCTGACCACGACCGGCGTCGGCGACCGGGTCCGGCTGCTGCGGCAGGTCTTCGCCGCGGACGGGGCGCTGCCCGGGCGGCGGTGGTTGGCCGGTCTGATGGGGCGGGTGGTGCCGGAGCAGGCCTGGGGCGTGTCGGCGGCCGGGGCGACCGGGCTGAAGAACGGGTGGCTGCCGCGCAGCGCGACCGGGCTGTGGGTGGTCGGCAGCTTCGGCGCGCTGGCGGACGGGACGTTGGTGGCGGTGCTCTCCGACGGCTGGCGGGAGATGGCGCAGGGCGTGGCGGCGGTGGAGACGGCGGCACGCTGGGCGGTGGCGGCGGTGGGGACGGTGGGGGCAGTGGGGGCGGTGGGTACGGTGGGGCGCGGTGATCGGACGGGTGGCGGGAGTTGACGGGATGTCGGGGTCGAGCGTGCGGGTCGGGGCGCTGGTGCCGTTGAGTCGGCCCGGGTGGGCGGCGGCGGGGCGGCAGTTGCTGGCCGGGCTGGAGCTCGGGGCCGCGGACGTCAACGCGGCGGGCGGGATCGGCGGGCGGCCGGTCGAGCTGCTGGTGCGGGACACCGCGGCGGACCCGGTGCGGGCGGTGGCGGCGGTCGAGGAGCTCGCCGGGCTGGGGGTGTCCGCGCTGGCGGGCGAGTACCACAGCGTGGTGGCCCGGGCGGTGGCGACGCGGGCCGAGGAGCTCGGCGTCCCGTACGTCTGCGCGTCGGCGGTGCTGGACGGCCTGGTCGACGCGCCCGCCCGCCGGGTGGCGCGGATCGCCCCGGCGCAGTCGTACGGCTGGCGGGTCTACGCCGAGTTCCTGCTCGGTGCGGGCCACCGTCGGATCGCGGTCGCCGCCGACCCCGGCGCGTACTGGGCGGCCGGGACGGAGATCCTGCGCGAGCGCTTCGCGGCGCACGGCGGGGAGGTGGTCGGCTTCGACGTGCGCGACCACTCCCCCGGGTCGCTGTGCGACGCGCTGGCCGCGAGCGGGGCCGGTGTCCTGTTGCTGCTGGTCGGGCACCCGGAGCCCGCGGTGCCGCTGGTCCGGGCGGTCCGGCGCGACCCGCGGCTCGGTGGCGTCCTGCTCGGGGCCCCGGCCGGGCAGCCCGAACTGCCGGACTGGGGCGACCAGTTGGGCACGGACGGGGCCGCGGTGCCGTTCCTGCGCTACCTGCCCGAACGGTTCACCCCGCACGGCGCCCGGGTGGACGCGGCCCTGCGCGAACTGCTGGGCGCGGAACCGTCGTTCGTGGCCTTCGAGGGCTGGGACGCGATCGCCGCGCTGGCCGCGGCCCTGCGGACGGCCGGGAGCGGGAGCGGGAGCGCGTTGGACTGGGCGGGCGTCGAGGTGGCGGGGACGCGCGGGGTGGTGCGGTTCTCGCGGGTGCCGGGCAGCGGGGTGTGGCAGTGGGCCTGGCCGCCGGTGCAGGTCGCCGACCGGGACCCGGCGGAGCCCGGGCGCTTCCGCGTCCTGCACGCGGTGGCGGGGCGGGAGGAGTAGGAGGGGCGGCCGGGTGGCACGCCTGCGGCGGCGGGCGGGCGGGGGCGGCCCGGAGCGGGCGGGGATGGTGGGCGGATTGGGGGGTCGGTGGATCTACCGTCCAGTAGGGGGATGTGGCAGTCTGCGCCCATGGCACTCGTTGAAACCACTGCGACCAGCGGAAGCGTCTCCGACCGGGCCCGGTACGACCGGGCGACGGCGCACCTGGATGCGCCGCTGGCCGTCGTCGATCTGGCGGCGTTCGACGCGAACGCGGCGGACCTGGTGCGGCGGGCGGGCGGGAAGCCGATCCGGGTGGCGTCGAAGTCGGTGCGCTGCCGGGCCCTGCTGGAGCGGGTGTTGAAGGTGGACGGCTTCGCGGGGGTGATGAGCTTCACGCTGGCGGAGTCGCTGTGGCTGGTGGAGTCCGGTTTCACGGACGTGCTGCTGGCGTACCCCTCGGCGGACCGGGCCGCGTTCGGGCGGCTGACCGCGGATCCGGAACTGGCGCGGCAGGTCAGCGTGGTGGTGGACGACGCGGCGCAGCTGGACCTGATCGACGCGGCCCGGAAGGGTTCGGCGACGGTGCGGGTCTGCCTGGAGCTGGACACCTCGCTGCGGCTGCTGGGCGGCCGGGTACGGGTGGGCGCGCGGCGCTCGCCGTTGCGGACGCCCGAACAGCTGGGCCGGTTCGCGGAGTTGGTGAACGGCCGCCGGGGCTTCGAGGTGGTCGGGCTGATGGCGTACGAGGGCCACGTGGCGGGTGTCGGGGACGCGGTGCCGGGGCGTCCGCTGCGGTCGGCGGCGGTGCGGCTGATGCAGGCGAAGGCGCGCTCGGAGCTGGCGGCACGGCGGGCCGAGGTGGTGCGGCGGGTGCGCGAGGTCGCCGAGTTGGAGTTCGTGAACGGCGGCGGCACGGGCAGCGTGGAGTCGACGGTCGCGGAGCGCGCGGTGACCGAGGTGGCGGCCGGTTCGGGGCTGTTCGTGCCGCGGCTGTTCGACAACTACCGGGCGTTCCGCGGCCGTCCGGCGGCGCTGTTCGCGCAGCCGGTGGTGCGGCGCCCCGGGGTGGGCGTGGTGACGGTGCTGGGCGGCGGCTACCCCGCGTCCGGCCCGGCGGGGGCGGACCGCTCCCCCGTCCCGTACCTGCCGTCCGGGCTGCGGTACGACCCGCAGGAGGGCGCGGGCGAGGTGCAGACGCCGCTGCTGGGGTCGGCCGCGGACGACCTGCTGATCGGCGACCGGGTGTGGTTCCGGCACGCGAAGGCGGGCGAACTGTGCGAGCGCTTCGAGCAGTTGCACCTGATCGAGGGCGACGCGATCGCCGAGACCGTGCCCACCTACCGGGGCGAGGGCCGCACCTTCCTGTGACCCCCGGGGGTGGGCGGCGGAACTTCTTCGGGGGATTTCCGGCCGTGTCGGTGCCGGGTGGTAGCCCTGGGGGCCGGAACGGCGGCAGAGGGGTGGGCGCGCGGTGGGTGAGCGGTTGGTCTGGGACGGGCAGCGGGTGCTCGACGGCACGTACGAGGTGTACGCGGGAACCGGGCTGGACGTCCGGGCGGTGCTCACGGGGCTGCGACGGGAGGTGAAGGACGGCTTCCTACTGGACGAAGTACCTTGGGAACGCTTCCAGTTCGTTGCCAATGGGCCGCTCGGACCGCACCTGGCGCAGGCACGTTCAGCGGAGCCGGAGACGGCCGAGCGGGCGCTGGGCGACCTGGGGGTTCGGATCCTGGAACAGAGTTCGGTGCTCGCACCCGCGCCGCTGTGCATGCCGTTCCTGATCCGCCTCGCCGCGGACCCGGCGGCCCCGGTGCGGGTGAGCGCCCTCCGGCTCGCCTCCGGGGTGTCCCGGGCACAGCACTGGGGGTGGGGCACCCGCGAGGAGTTCCTGCGGACGGCCCCGCTGGGTGTGGCTTGGGGGTGCGACGGCTACGCGACGCACTGGGCTTACGAAGCGGCCCGCCGCGCCGTCGCCGCCGACGCCGGCTTGCTGCTCGGGCTGCTGGACGACCCGGATCCGGAGCTGCGCGTGCACGCCTGCGACGTGCTGGCCACCGCGTTGGGCGACACCGGCGCGATCGCCGCCGCGCTGCGGGCCCGGCTGGCCGTCGAACCGGTGCCGGGCGTCCGGGCCTCCCTGGTGCTGGCCACTGCCGAGCTGACCCGCTCACACCCCGATCCGCACACCACCGCCGCCTGGTGCGACGCGCTGTGGTCCGACCCCGACCACCCGGCGGACGTCCGGGTGCCCGCCGCGATGGCCCGGCTCTGCCTGGACGACGGCCCCGTCCCGGACGAACTGCGCGCCGTCCTCGACACGCTCGTCGACGACGACCTGGCCCGCGTCCTGGACGGCCTGCCGTGGTTCCGGCACGTGAACAACGAGCACGGCCTGGCCGACACCCTCCGCCAGATGCTGGACGGCACCGCGCCCGCCACGAACCTCGAACCGCCGTTCTAGCCCGGACGGCGGCCCGGAAAAACTCCGGAAGATTTTCTCCGCGGTCGTGTCGAGAACCCGTGAGCGGCTCCGTCCCAGGGGTGAAGGCGGCCACAATGGGCCGCACCAGTACCGAGGAGCGAGACCATGGCCAAGTACCTGATGCTCAAGCACTACCGCGGCGCGCCCGTCCCGGAGGGCTTCGTCCCGATGGACAAGTGGACGCCCGAGGAGGTCACCGCGCACATCCAGTACATGCGGGACTTCGCCGCGAAGCTGGAGCAGACCGGCGAGTTCGTGGACGCCCAGGCGCTCGCGCCCGAGGGGACGTGGGTGCAGTACGGCGGGGAGGGGAAGCCGCCGGTGACCGACGGGCCGTTCGCCGAGACCAAGGACCTGATCGCGGGCTGGATGGTGATCGACGTGGACAGCCACCAGCGGGCGCTGGAGCTGGCCGCCGAGCTGTCGGCGGCGCCCGGGGCGGGCGGGCGGCCGATCCACGAGTGGCTGGAGCTGCGCCCGTTCATGTCCGAGCCCCCGACCGTCACGGAGTGAGCGCGGTGGCGTCGTCGGCCGTGGACGAGGGGCTGCTGCGCGTCCTCACCCCGGAGGTGCTGGCGGTCCTGGTCCGGCGCGGGGCCGACTTCGCGGCGGCCGAGGACGCCGTCCAGGAGGCCCTGCTGGAGGCCGTCCGGCGTTGGCCGGACGAGCCTCCGCGGGACCCGAAGGGCTGGTTGGTGACCGTCGCGTGGCGGCGCTTCCTGGACGCGGCCCGGGCCGACACCGCGCGCCGCCGCCGCGAGGACGCGGTGGAGGAGGAGCCCGGGCCCGGGCCGGTGCCGGACACCGACGACTCGCTCCAGCTCTACTTCCTGTGCGCGCACCCGTCGTTGACGCCGTCCTCGGCGGTGGCGCTGACGCTGCGCGCGGTCGGCGGGCTCACCACCCGGCAGATCGCCGCGGCGTACCTGGTGCCGGAGGCGACCATGGCGCAGCGGATCTCGCGGGCCAAGCGGACCGTCTCGGGCGTGCGGCTGGACCGGCCCGGGGACGTGGCGACGGTGCTGCGGGTGCTGTACCTGGTCTTCAACGAGGGCTACTCCGGGGACGTCGACCTGGCGGCCGAGGCGATCCGGCTGACCCGGCAGCTCGCGGCCCGGATCGACCACCCCGAGGTGTCCGGCCTGCTGGCGCTGATGCTGCTGCACCACGCCCGCCGGGCCGGGCGGACCGCGCCGGACGGCAGCCTGGTGCCACTGGCCGAGCAGGACCGCACCCGTTGGGACACCGCCGCCATCGCCGAGGGCGTCACCGTCCTGCAGGCGGCGCTGGCCCGCGACCGGCTCGGCGAGTTCCAGGCCCAGGCCGCGATCGCCGCGCTGCACGCGGACGCGCCGACCGCCGCCGAGACCGACTGGGTGCAGATCGTCGAGTGGTACGACGAACTGGCCGCGCTGACGGACAACCCGGTCGTCCGCCTCAACCGGGCCGTCGCCGTCGGCGAGGCGGACGGCCCCCGCGCGGGCCTGGCCGCCCTCGCCGCGCTCGACGAGTCGCTCCCCCGGCACACCGCCGCCCGCGCGTACCTGCACGAACGGGCCGGCGACCTGCAGACCGCCGCCGCGCTGTACGCCCGGGCCGCCCACGAGGCCGGGACGGCGGCCGAGCGGGACCACCTGATCCGGCAGGCGGCGCGGATCAACACGCTGCTGCGCGGATGGAGTTGAGGAGGAGGGGGGACGGCTGCGGTCGGACGGCGGCGCTGCCCGGGCCGGTACGCCGCGGCGCCGGGGAGGGTGAGCGGGGGCTGCCGCGGGCCAGCGCGCCGCCGGGTGGCGGGAGTGGAGTGGGGACGGCCGCGGCCCGGCGCGTCGTGCCCCCTCGTGCTGAGGGGGTGACGTGCCGGGCCGTCGTGGGCCGGGGGTCGGTCAGGTGGTGCCGCCCCCGCCGCCGGTGGTGGTGCCGACGTCGGCCTTGGTGATGCCCTTCAGGATGGTGTCCATCTGGTTCAGGCCGGGTGCCTTGTCGGCGATGTCGAAGCCGAAGTGGACGGCGGTCAGGGCCTTGCCGTCGGCGGTCGGGAAGACCACCGTCTCGACGTAGCCCGGGTTGCCCTGTTCGGCGTCGACCTGCCAGCGGACGAGGTAACCGGAGCGGCCGGCCACCGTGACGGGCTCGTTCTTCAGTTCCTTGTGGCCGTTGAGCTTGCCGTAGGCGGCCTTGGCGGCGTCGACGATGTCGGCCTGGGCGGCCTGCTTGGCGTCGGTGCCCTGGAGCTGGGTGGTGAACACGCCGCCCAGCGAGCAGTTGTCCTTGCCGTCGGCGCAGGTGTAGTCGCCGGTGGTGATGCCGGCGTAGCCGTCGCCGGTGGGGCCGCCCTTCCAGCCGTTCGGGACGGGCAGGGCGATGCCGTTGACCGTGTCGACGGCGGTGGTGCTGCTCTTCCCGCTGCCACCGCCCTTGCCGCCGCCGGAGCCGCTGCCGCCGGAACCGTTGCCGCCGGAGCCGCTGCCGCCGCCGAAGCCGAACGGGTCGGTGGGGTTGCCGTTGCCCCCCTTGCCCCCGCTGCCGCCCTCGCCGAGGCCGCCACCGCCGGAGCCGTCGCCGCCGGGGCGGTGGCCGTCGGTGCTGGGGGCGGCGGTGGACCTGGTCCCGTCGTGGCGGCCGTCCATCACCAGGTAGGTGACGCCGGAGCCGACCAGGAGACCGAGCACGGCGGCGACCGACGCGGCGACCAGCACCGGCTTCGACGGCTTGCTGCGGGCGGGCTTCGCCCCGAACTGCCCGGCGTACGGGGGCAGCGGCGGGTAGTGGACGGCCTGTCCGGAGGCGTCCAGCACGGTGCCCTCGAGGACGGCCGTGTCCTCGGTCCCGGGCGCGGCGGTCCCGGCGGCGGGCGGCGCGTCCGCGGGGGTCGCGTCGGTGGGGGCCGCCGGTCCGGCGGGGGCCGGGCGGGTTTCGGCGGTCCAGCCCTTGCCGTCCCACCAGCGCTGGGGGCGGGGGTCGCTGTCGGTGTCGACGGGGTCCGGGTACCACCCGGCCGGAATCTGCTGCTCGCTCACGACAGAGACCCTAGGGGGCGGCGGATAAGCGGGAAATCAGGGAGGGGGCACATTGCGGGGTCCGGCGATGAGATTCCGGTGAGAATCACATGATTGCCCCCGTCCGCGCGCCCCGGAGGGTGGTCCCGTCCGCCCCTAGGGCGCACGTGGTGCTCCACGCGCCTGAAGGGGCGCACGAGGAGGGTGGGTCGCGCGGCGCGTGGAACGGCCGCACGGCAGAATGCGCGCCATGACCTCTCGCCCCGTGATCGGCATCAGCACCTACCTCAACGACGCCGCCTGGGGGCGGTGGGACCTGATGCGCTCCGTACTGCTGCCCGTGCGCTACCCGGAGCTGGTGCGCGAGGCCGGCGGGATCGCCCTGATGCTGCCGCCGGACGCGCCGGAGCACGCGGCGGCCGTGGTGGCCCGGCTGGACGGCCTGGTGATCGCGGGCGGCGAGGACGTCGACCCGGCCCTGTACGGCGAGCGGCCGCACCGGGAGACGGTGGCCACCGCGGCCGCGCGCGACCTGTGGGAGGCCGCGCTGATCCGCGCCGCGCTCGCCGCCGGGACGCCGCTGCTCGGCATCTGCCGCGGCATGCAGCTGCTGAACGTGGTGTGCGGCGGCTCGCTGATCCAGCACCTGCCGGACGTGGTCGGCGAGGAGGAGGGGCTGCGCCACGTCGGCGGCCCCGGCGAGTACGGCCGCCACCCGGTCCGCCCGGTGCCCGGCACGCTGCTGGCGGACCTGCTGCCGGAGGAGTCGGTGGTCGTCCCGACCTTCCACCACCAGGCGGTCGCCCGCCTCGGCGAGGGCCTGACCGTCAGCGCGCACGCCGAGGACGGCACGGTCGAGGCGGTCGAGGGCGCGGGCTTCACCGTCGGCGTGCAGTGGCACCCCGAGCAGGGCGAGGACCGGCGGATCGCCCGCGCCCTGGTCAACGCGGCCCGGCTGGCCCCGCTCACCGCCCCGGCGACCGCGGCGGAGGCCGTTCTCCCGGGCTACCGGAACTCCTGAACCCCTGGAACGAACCCCTGGGAGCGGGAGCGGCTCAGGGCAGGGCGAGACCGGTCGCGGCGGCGAGCACGCCGAGGCCGGCGGCGCCGAGCAGGCAGGGGACGACCCCGCGGCGCAGCACCAGCAGCCAGAGCGCGGCCAGCGCCAGCACCGCGTACTGCCAGGGGCGGCCGAGGGCGAGGGCCAGCGGGACGGCGGATCCGGCGATGGCGCCGATGACGGCCGGTCCGGCGCCGGTGAGGAAGTCCTGCACGGAGGTGTTGGCGCGCAGCCGGTCGAAGTGCGCGGCGCCGAACAGCACGAACAGGAAGGACGGGGCGAAGGCCACGGCCGCGGCGAGCAGCCCGCCGAGGACGCCCGCGGCCGCGTAGCCGACCACCGAGACGGTCTGCACCACCGGGCCGGGGGTGATCTGGCCGAGCGCGACGGCGTTCAGGAACTGGCCGTCGGTCATCCAGTGGTAGCGCTCGACGGCGTCCTGCTGCATCAGCGGGATGATCACGAAGCCGCCGCCGTACGACAGCGCCCCGACCTTGAACGCGACCCAGGCGAGCGCGCCGAGCCCGCCGGTCGCGGCGAGGCCGGGGGCCAGCAGCGGCAGCAGCCCGCGCGGGGCGGGCGGGATGGGCGGGTCCGCGTCCGGTCGGCCCAGTGCGGCGTCCCCCGTTGGGCTGGTTGCGGCGGGCGCGGAGGCGGAGGCGGGGCCGGGGTCGCGGCGGGCGTGGCGGCGGAAGGCGATCTCGGCGGCGCCGGTGGCGAGCAGGACGAGGACCAGCCACGGGCCGGTGAGGATCGCGGCGGCCGCGCCCAGCAGCAGGTAGGCGGTCCAGCGGACCCGGGCCGGGCCGGGGCCGGAGCGGCGCAGGCTGGGCGGGACGAGGGTGCTGGCGGCCTGCGCGGCGACGGCGGCGACCGCGGCGCCCGCGCCCGCGGCGGCGCCCAGCACCCAGCGCGGCGGGTTCCCGGTCAGGAACAGCGCGGCCAGCAGCAGGATCAGCACCAGCCCGGGCAGGATGAACGCCGCGCCGCCGACCAGTGCCCCGGCGGTGCCGCGCAGCCGCCAGGCGGTGAAGATCGCCAGTTGGGTGGAGGCGGGCCCGGGCAGCAGGTTGGTGGCGGCGATGCCGTCCTCGAACTCGCTCGCGGCGATCCAGCCGCGCTGCTCCACGCAGAGCCTGCGCAGCAGCAGGATGTGCGCGGGCGGGCCGCCGAAGCCGAGGACGCCGATCCGCCCCCACTCCCGGGCGATCACCCGCAGCGGCACCCGCCCGCCCGTCCCCGCCTCCGCCACCCCGTCCACTCCCCTGTTCGAGCCCGGTCCGACCGCCGCGCGAGCCGCGCGGACGCGAGGCGCACCCTATCCGACCCGGATGGCGCAACGGGGAACGACAACGGTCACCAGTGCCGCCTTTGGATCTTGCTCGGATCTGGGGTTCACTTCCGGTGCGGGCACCAGAGCGGAGGGATCCCGATGGCCGAGCACCAGCACGAGCACGACCGCGCGCACCAGCACGGGCACGAGCAGGGCGACCGTCCCGGTTCGCACGCCGGGCACAGCCACGCGGTGGCGGCGGACGCGGACCGCAAGTGGCTGTGGAGCGCGCTGCTCCTGCTGCTGGTGTTCATGGCGGGCGAGGTGGTGGTCGGTTTCGCCGCGCAGTCGCTGGCCCTGATCTCGGACGCGGCGCACATGCTGACCGACGCGGCGTCGATCGCGCTGGCGCTGGTGGCGATGCGGCTGGCGGCGCGTCCGGCCCGCGGCGGCTACACGTACGGGCTGAAGCGGGCCGAGATCCTCTCCGCGCAGGCGAACGGGGTGACGCTGCTGGTGCTGTCGGCGTGGCTGGGGTACGAGGCGGTGCCCCGGCTGCTCTCGCCGCCGGAGGTCCAGGGCTCGCTGGTGCTGGTGACGGCGCTGGTGGGCGTGGTGGTGAACGTCGCGGCGACCTGGTGCCTGTCGAGGGCGAACCGGTCCTCGCTGAACGTGGAGGGCGCCTTCCAGCACGTGCTGACCGACCTGTACGCGTTCGTCGCGACGGCGGTGGCGGGCGCGGTGGTGCTGTTCACCGGGTTCGTCCGGGCGGACGCGATCGCCTCGCTGGTGGTGGTGGCGCTGATGCTGCGGGCCGGGACGGGGCTGGTGCGGGACTCCGCGCGGATCTTCCTGGAGGCCGCGCCCGCCGGGGTCGACCCGGACGCGGTCGCGGACCGGCTGGTGGCGGCGCCCCAGGTGGAGGAGGTCCACGACCTGCACATCTGGGAGATCACCTCCAACCAGCCCGCGCTGTCCGCGCACGTGCTGGTCACCCCGGGCGGCGACTGCCACGCGGTGCGGCGCGAGCTCCAGCGGCGCCTGCGCGAGGAGTACCGGATCACCCACACCACCCTGCAGGTCGACCACGTCGGCGAGGACGGAGCGGACGGGCTGCTGCAGATCGCGCCGCACGGCACCGTCGCGGCGGCCGGGGACGCGGCGGGGGACGCGGCCCGCGAGCACTGCGGCGACACCCACGGGCCGGTGCACCGGGCGGGCCCGCACCCGCACTGACCGCGCGTCAGCCGTGTGGGGTGGGCTGTCGGTGGGATGCGGCATGATCGGGGGGTGACCGCACCGACCGCCCCGAGCGCCCCCACCGCGCCCCGCCTGATGCTGCTGGACACCGCCAGCCTCTACTTCCGCGCCTACTTCGGCGTCCCGGACTCGCTGCGTTCCCCGCAGGGCGAGCCGGTGAACGCGGTGCGCGGCCTGCTCGACTTCGTCTCCCGCCTGGTCCAGGACCACGGCCCCGACCAGTTGGTCGCCTGCATGGACGCCGACTGGCGCCCGCAGTGGCGGGTCGACCTGATCCCGACGTACAAGACGCACCGGGTCGCCGAGGCCGCGCAGGACGGCGAGGAGGAGGTGCCGGACACGCTGGCCCCGCAGGTCCCGGTGATCGAGCAGGTGCTGGACGCGCTGGGCATCGCCCGGGTCGGCGTGCCCGGCTACGAGGCCGACGACGTGATCGGGACGCTGGCGACCCGCGCCACCGGCCCGGTCCAGATCGTCACCGGCGACCGGGACCTCTTCCAACTCGTCGACGACGCCCGCGCGGTGACGGTGCTGTACCCGGCGAAGGGCGTCGGGTCGGCGCTGGTGATGGACGACGCGGCGCTGCTGGAGAAGTACGGCGTGCCCGGCTCCTCGTACGCCGACCTGGCCGCCCTGCGCGGGGACGCCAGCGACGGGCTGCCGGGTGTCAAGGGCATCGGGGAGAAGACCGCGACCCAACTGGTGCGGGAGTACGGCGACTTGGCGGGCGTCCGGGCCGCGGCGGCCGACCCGTCCTCGAAGCTGACCCCGGCCCGGCGCCGGAACCTGCTGGAGGCGGCCCCGTACCTGGACGTGGCGCCGACGGTGGTCCGGGTCGCCCGGGACGTGCCGCTGCCCGCGTTCGACCCGGAGCTGCCGCGCGGGCCGCGCGACCCGGCGGCGCTGGAGTGGCTGGCCGGGCGCTGGGGGCTGGGGACGTCGCTGACCCGGCTGCTGGAGGTGCTGGCCGCGCGCTGAGGGCCGAGCGGGCTTCGCGCGCAGCCACGACGGGTTCGAGCTCGCCTTCTGGCTGCGGCCGGCTGAAGCAGTGGCACGGCCTGGCGATGCGGTGCGACAAGCTCGCAGTCGCTTACCGGGCCGCCCTCCGGCTCGCCGCGATCCTCATCTGGGCCCGGCGGTGAACGGCGGTCAGTGATCGGCTGCCCCAGGCGCGTTCGCAGGCCGGGGGCGCTGCGGTGAGGATCAGTACGCGGCGGCGGGAGAGGAGGCGGGAGACGAGGACGTTGTCGGGTTCGTCGTGCCGTGGAGCGCAGGTTGCACTCATGACGTCTGCCTTCCGTCCGTTCGTTCCGTGTGGGCGGCCCCGCGGGGACGCCGGGCTCCAGCCGGTGCAGGTCCGGTGGGACCTGCCGGAGCGCGCAGCGGCCGGGTGTCGGCTGCTGGTACGTGGTGGAGCCCGGCGCTGGTGCGCAGCCGGGTTTCGGCGGCGGGTTCGGGGGGCGGGTCCGGGGCCGGAGGTCCGGCGGGGAGGTGCGGGCCTGCGGTCCCGGGCCCGTGGGGGCGGGCTGTGGTGGTCCCTGCGGCCGACCCGCCCCGAGTCAGGTCGGCCGCAGGTTGCCGCGTTCGTTGCAACCCCGCGGGAACGCGGCAGTCCCGTGGCCGACGACGCCCCACGCGGAGCCGGCCCCGGGAGTGCGGGGGTCAGCCGATGGCGACGTCGTCGACGAGGAAGACGGTCGTCAGGTAGGTGTCCTCGGTGCCGGCGAACTCCAGCGTCACGTTCTGGCCGCGGTAGGCGGACAGGTCGACGGTCTTCTGGACGTAACCGGCGCTGGCGTTGGCGTTGGAGTAGGTGGCCAGGGTGGCGCCGTTGACGTTGACCTTGAGGGTGTCGTAGGCGGTGTAGCCGCTCTCCTGGGTGGAGACCTTGAGCCAGAAGGTGAGCTTGGGGCTGCCGCCGGAGGGGACGGCGACGTTCGACTGGGACAGCGACTCGGTGGCGTCGGTGCCGTAGCCCATCATCGCGGCGTACCAGGAGCCGCCGTGTGCGGGCTGCAGGGTGGAGTTGGTGATGTCGTCGGCGCTCTGGGTCCAGCCGGCGGTGCCCCGTTCGAAGCCACCGTTGACCAGCGCGTTGCCGGGGGTGGGGTTGCCGGTGGGCGAGGAGGTGGGGGTCGGCGTGGGGGTGGGGGTCGGCGTGGGGGTGCCGGTGCCGGGGTCGGGCAGGGCGGTGCCGACGCTGACGGCGGCCCACGCCTTGGAGATCAGGTACCGCTCCTGGGAGTTGGCGCCGTACAGGTCGGAGGCGGCGTTCAGGGTGGCGGTGCGGGCGGAGGCGTAGTTGGTGGTGGAGGTCATGTAGGTGGTCAGCGCCCGGTACCAGACGGCTGCGGCCTTGTCCCGGCCGATGCCGGTGAAGGCGTCGTTGTTGCAGGTGGTGCCGTTGTGCGCGCGTCCGCCGATGGTCTTGGCGCCGGTGCCCTCGGCCGCCAGGTAGAAGAAGTGGTTGGCGATGCCGGAGGAGTAGTGCACGTCCACCTGGCCGGCGCCGGAGTTCCAGCAGCCGAGGCTGCTGCCGTCGGAGGCGGGGTTGTCCATCCGGCGCAGGGAGCCGTTCGGCATGTTGAGCTTCTCGCCGATGAAGTAGTCGCCGGGGTCGTTGCTGTTGTTGGCGTAGAACTCGACCATGGTGCCGAAGATGTCGCTGGTGGCCTCGTTGAGGCCGCCGGACTCGCCGGAGTAGGTGAGGTTGGCGGTGGCGGCCGTGACGCCGTGGCTCATCTCGTGGCCGGCGACGTCGACGGCGGTGACGGGGGTGTTCTGGTTCTGCGAGGAGCCGTCGCCGAAGTACATGCAGAAGCAGTTGTCGTCGTAGAAGGCGTTGACGAGCTGGTTGTCGACGTGGACGTACGCGGGGGCGCCGCGGCCGTCGTTGCGGATGCCGGAGCGGTTGAAGGCGCTCTTGTAGTAGTCCCAGGTCTTCGCCAGGCCGTAGGAGGCGTCCACGGCGGCGCTCTCCCGGCTGGAGGCGGTGCCGTTGCCCCAGCTGTTGGTGGTCTTGGAGAACGCCCGGGCGTTCTGCCTCGGATTGGACTGCGGGCTGTTGTAGGCGTCGTAGACGATGGTGCCGCCGTGGGAGGCGTCGGTGAGGGTGTAGCCGCTGCCGGTCTGGGTGGTCTCGATGGAGACCTGGCCGACGGTGACGCCGTTGCCGGTGCCGGTGACGCCCTGGTGCAGCTCGTACTGGTCCAGCGGCGCGCCGCTGTCGGCGTCGACGATCACGGCCTCGCGCGAGGCGGGGCCGGCCTCGCCCTCGCCGGTGACGGTCGAGCGGTACGCCAGGACCGGGACCTTGCCGACCGCGTACACCACCAGGGTGCTGCCGTCCGCGGTGCCGGTCCTGGCGTTCCTGACGTGCTTGGCGTGCTTGACGGCTGCGGCCGAGGCGTCGGTCGCGCTGAGCTTCGGCGTGGTGCCCGCGACCTTGATCGCGCCCTGGTGGGCCTGGTCGGAGCCGGCGGCCCGGCCGTCCTTGCCGTAGTGCACGACCAGGTCGCCGCCGATGACGGGCAGGCCGCGGTAGGTGCGGTCGTAGCGCACGTGCCGGGCGCCGTCGGTGTCGAGGAGCACGTCCTTGGCGACCAGGCGCTCGTCGGGGCCGAAGCCGAGCGACTTCGCGACGGCGCCGGCCTCCCGGTCGGCGGTGCGCAGCGCCTCGGTGCGGGCGTCGGGGCTCACCGCCCTGAACCCGGCGCCGGGTCGGGCGGTGGAGCTGTCTGCGGCGGCGGTGGACTGGGTGGCCACGACGGTCACGGTGCCCAGGGCAAGGGCGGCCGCGACGGCGGCAGCCAGGTTGTTCTTGCGGGACATCACATTCCTCCCGCCGAGCCGGGGTTGAGGGGGAAAGAGGGCAGCGGGACGTCGGCTGATGGGGGCGGGGCGTCCGGCGGCCGGGGGAGCAGCTCGGCTGTGGCGATGAGGCTAGGGAAAGCCGGGAGCGGCCCACATCAGGTCAACCCCTTGTCCTGGACCGCGGGGGCATCGCGGTCGCACGATGGCCCGATGCAAGACTCCGCGACGTGGTTCACTGACTTCCGGGAAACGGACGGCAGCGTGCTGCCGGTGCTGCCGGTGGCGCCGGACGAGGTGCACGGCATCCGCCGGGTGGTGCTGTTCGGGCCGCCCGGCATCGGCAAGAGCACCGCCGCCGGCGCGCTGGCACGCCAGCTGGGGCTGCCCGTGCTGCGGCTGGCCCCGGGCCCGCAGGACACCTCGGTCCCCTACACCGGGCTGCTCGAACTCGCCCTGGCCCTGCAGCCGTTGCCGACCGCGCGGGAGCTCGCGGCGGCCCTGGACGAGGCCGCCGACCCGCCGTACTCCCCCGGGGGCGCCGGTCCGGCCCTGCGGCTGCGCCGGCTGACCGCCACGGTGCTGCGGGAGGCACCGCCCGTGACGCTGGTGGTGGACAACACCCAGTGGCTGGATCCGCCCAGCGCCGCCGTGCTGGGCTGGGCCCTGCGACAGGCCCCGGAGCTGCCCGTCATCGTCACCGAGCGCACCTGGCGCCCGGAGGCCGGAGGCCACTGGTGCGGCGAGGACGCGCACGCGGTGCGCGTCCCGCCCCTGACGCCCGGCCAGGTCGCCTCCCTGCTCTGCGCCCACCGGCCCGATCCGGAAACGGTCGCCCGGCTCCACGCCCGAAGCGGCGGCAACCCCGCCCTGGCCCTGGCACTCGCCGAGGCCGTCGACCGCGCCGCCCAGGACGATCCCCCCCTGCCCCCGGCGGCCCGCCGACTGCTCGGGGAATGGCTCGGAACCGTGTCCGAGGAGGCTCGGGAGCTCCTGACCCTGGCCGCGCTCGACGACCGCCCCGAGCGCGAACTACTGGCCCGCCTCGTCGGCCCGGCCGCCGACCACCTCCTCGCCCAGGCCGAGACGGCCGCGCTCATCGACCCGGGACACGGCAACGGGCCGGTGCGCTTCACGGCGAGCGCGATCGGCGCCGAACTCACCACCCGGCTCACCGGAACCGCACGCCGGCTCCTGCACGCGCGCCTGGCCGAAGCCAGCTACGATCCCGCCCGCCGCGACCGCCACGCCACCCTGGCTGCCGACACCGCCGACCCCCGCGCCGCCCGGCAGACCGCGCGCGAGGCCGCCCGGGCGGCCGGCCACGCCCGGCTGCGCGGCGAACACCCGCTGGCCGCCGAACTCTCCCTCCTCGCCGCCCAGCGCACCCCGCAGGCGGAGATCGGCCTGCTCACCGAACGGGCCCTGACCGCGGTGCGCGACGCCTCGCACTGCGGCGACCTCCCCCGTGCCCGGGCCGCCACCCGCCTGGTCCTCGAACACGACACCAGCCCCGCCCAACGCGTGGGCGCCCTCCTGACCCTGCTCGACGCCAGCGGACAACGCCTGCACAACGCGGACGAACTGTTCGCCGCCGCCCTCCACGAAACAGCCGGCCGACCAGGCCTGACCGCGCAGGTCCTGCTCCGCCAAGCCGTCTGGGCCAACGTCAACGAAGGCGACCCCCACCGGGCCGCCGCCCTGGCCGAACGCTCCGCCGGCCTCGCCCGCACGGCCGACGACACCACCACCGCCGCCCTGGCCCTGACCATGCAGGCCCGCGTCCAGCGCATCCTCGGCCATCCCGGAGCCGAAGCCACCCTGGAGCGCGCCCTGTCCCTGCCCCGCACCGCACCCGTCACCGTCAACACCACCCCCGAACACCTCGCCGCCCGCCACGCCCTCTTCGACGACCGCCCCGAACAGGCCCGCGCCACCCTGCTGCCCCTGCTCGTCCAAGCCCAGCGGACCGGGGACACCGAAGCCACCGTCGACCTCCTGCGCAGCCTCGCCGAAGCCGAACTGCGCACCGGACGCTGCTCCAAGGCCCTCGACTACGCCCACCGCGCCCAGGTCCTGACCGACCGCACCGCCCTGTCACCCGCCCCGGCCTGCTACACCTCCGCCCTCGTCGAGGGCACCGCCCGGGACACCGGCGCCGCCCTGGCCCACGCACGCCGCGGCATCGACGCCTCCCGGCACGAGGACAACAAGGTCTTCCTCTCCCGCAACCTCCACGCCCTCGGACACCTGCTGCTGGCCGCCGACCGCCCGAAGGAGGCCCTGGAACCACTGGAGGAGGTCCGCGCCCTGGAGACGCGGCAGCAGGTCCGCGACCCGTCCGTCCTGCGCTGGCACCCCGACCTGGCCCAGGCCCTCCTCGCCGTCGGCCGCCACGACGAGGCCGACGACCTGCTCACCGAGACCCACCGCACCGCCACCGACCTCGGCCGGACCTCCGTCCTGCCCGCCCTGGAACGCGCCCGGGCCCTGCTGGACGCCGCCCGCGGCGACCACAACGGTGCCGCCCGCCGCCTTACCGACGCAGCCGAGCGCCTGCACCACCTCCCCCTCGAACGCGGCCGCACCCTGCTGGCCCTCAGCCACACCGAACGCCGCGCCCGCCGCCGCGCCAGCGCCCGCACCGCCGCGCAGAAGGCCGCCGACCTCTTCACCGCCCACGGAGCCCACCCCTGGGCCGACGCCGCCACCCACGCCCTCCACCGCCTGGAACCCGCCCCGAACGGCGACGACTTCCCCCGCCTGACCTCCGCCGAGGAACGCTGCGCCCGCCTCGCCGCCGCCGGCGCCAGCAACCGCGACATCGCCGCCGCCCTGACCGTCAGCGTCAAGACCGTCGAAGCCACCCTCACCCGCGTCTACCGCAAACTCGACGTCCACTCCCGCGTTCAACTCGCCCACGCCATCGCTTCGACACGCGAATGAGCGACCGGAACCGCGTCGATGACCACTGGGCCCTGTCCGGCCGATCCTGTCGGGTCGGCGCGCGGCTCCCCCGGCCCCGAGGGGGGCTGGGGGAGGGACGATCCGGCGTCGTGCGCCCGGCAAGATCGGCCGACGGGGCCTAGATGTAGCCCTCGCGCAGGGCGTAGGCCACGGCGTGGGCGCGGTTGCGGAGGTGGAAGCGGGTGGTGACGGTGTGGATGATGTTCTTGATCGTCCGCTCGGAGTAGAGGAGCTTGCCCGCGATCTCGCCGGTGTCCATGCCGTCGGCGACCAGGCGCAGGACGTCGACCTCGCGGGGGAGCATGCCGTGCTCGGCGGGGCCCGGTCCGTCGGCGGTGCGGCGGCCCATGCAGCCGATCAGTCTGCCGAGCAGGTCGGGCGGGAGGTCGCCGTGGCCGCGGTCGGCGGTGCGGACGGCCTGGCGCAGGCGTTCGCCGGTGACCTCGCGGCGCCACAGGATGGTGGTGACGCCTAGGGAGACCACGTCGAGCAGTTCGGGCTCCTGGATCCGGTCCAGGACCAGCACCACGCGGGCCCGTTCGGCCTTGACCAGCCGGGAGAGGGTGGTCAGGGCGGCCGCGTCGAAGGCGTCGGCGACCAGCAGGGCCACGCCGGTGCCGGGCTGCCGGAGGTCGTCGACGAGCGAGACCTCCGGGCACTGCCGGAGGTAGCTCAGCACCCCGGCCCGGGAGAGCGGGTCCAGGGCGTGGACGGCGACCGGGATCGGCCGGGTGGTCCGCGTCGGGATCGGTCGGGTGGTCGTACGGACGTCGTCGGCGTACTGGAGCACGGCGCTGGATTCCTTTCGTTGCGCTCGGCGGTGCGCCCACCGCCCCCCACAGGCGGCGGCGCACCGTCAGAACCGGTCGGCCGGCGTCGTCCGCACGCGACGCCGCCCCTCCTCCTCCGGCGGCCGGGAGGGCCCGGCACCGCGGGAGATCCGCTCGCCCGCCGGAGGTTCGGCGGTGGCTCGGCGGACGGGGAACACGCTATCCGCCGCCGGTCAATAAAAGATTGACGGATGCGCATCTGCCCGGACGGTTCCCGTTCTGCGGGAGGTTTTTCCTTTCCGGCCGCCGGGAGGGCGGTCCGCGGCGCGCCGGAATCGAATGCGCGGGGCGGCCGAGTGGCGGGGAGCGCCCGCCGGGACGGAATTGCCCCGGCCCCGGCGCCGCGGTCGGCGAGACCGAACCGCTACCTTCTGACGATGACGGAAATCGGAGCACCGCGCGGCACGTCGGCCCCGGAACCGGACGGCGGGGAGCGGCTGCGGCTGTGCCTGCTCGGGCCGGTGCAGGCCTGGTGCGGGGAGCGGGAGTTGGAGCTCGGCCCGCCGCAGCAGCGGGCGCTGTTGACCGCGTTGGCGCTGCGGGCCCGCCGGATCGTGTCCGTCGACGAGCTGCTCGACGCGCTGTGGGAGGAGCCCCCGGCGCGGGCCGCCGCCATCGTGCGGACCTACGTGTCGCGGTTGCGGCGGGTGCTGGAGCCGGACCGGGTGCACCCGTCGGTGCTGGTGTCCTCGGGCAGCGGGTACGTGCTGCGGCTCCCGGCGGAGTGCGTGGACGCCGAGGTGTTCGAGGAGCGGGTCGCGGCGGCGGGCCGGGCCCGCGCGCTGGGCGACCCTGCCGGGGAGCTGGGGCTGCTGCGGGAGGCCTGCGGGCTGTGGCACGGCGAGCCGCTGGCCGGGTTGCCGGGGCCGCTGGCCCAGGCGCACCGGGCCCGGCTGGTGGAGCGTCGGCTGAACGCCGTCCAGTCCTGGCTGGCGGCCGAGTTGGAGTCGGGGCGGCACGCGGAGGTGATCGGCGAGCTGACCGTGTGGGTCAGCCAGTACCCGCTGCTGGAGCCGATGCGCGAGCTGCTGATGCTGGCGCTGTACCGCGGGGGGCGGCAGGCCGAGGCGCTGGGCGTGTACGCGGACGCCCGCCGGGCGCTGCTGGAGCAGTTGGGGGTGGATCCGGGGCCGCGGCTGCGCGAGCTGCACCTGGGCATCCTGTCGGGCGATCCGAAGCTGGCCGCGCCGCCGGTGCCGGGCCCCGTGGCGGGCGGCGGGCCGACCGGGGGACGGCCGACCCCGCCGGCCCAACTGCCCGCCGACGTCTCCGACTACACGGGCCGGGACGAGTTGTGCGCGGCGCTCTGCGCGGACCTGGCGCCGGGCGGTGCGGCGATGCCGGTGGTGGGGCTGTCGGGCCTGGGCGGGGTGGGCAAGTCGACGCTCGCGGTGCACGTCGCGCACGCGGTGGCCGGGCAGTACCCGGACGGGCAGCTGTACGCGAACCTGCGGGGGGCGGGGGCGCTGCCCGCCGATCCGGGCGAGGTGCTGGCCGGTTTCCTGGCCGCGCTGGGGGTGGCGGACGCGGCGGTCCCGCCGGGGACGGCGGAGCGGGCCGCGCTGTTCCGTTCCCGGGTGGCGGGGCGGCGGGTGCTGATCGTGCTGGACGACGCCCGGGACGGTCGGCAGGTCGGGCCGCTGCTGCCCGGCAGCCGGTCGTGCGCGGTGCTGGTGACCGGCCGGGCCTGGCTGTCGGGGCTGCCGGTGACCCGGCAGGTCGTCCTGGAGCCGTTGACGCCGGAGGAGTCGGTGCGGCTGCTGGCGGCGATCGCCGGACAGGAGCGGGTGGCGGCGGAGCCCGCGGCGGCCCGGCGGCTGGTGGCGGCCTGCGGGTTCCTGCCGCTGGCGGTGCGGACGGCGGCGTCCCGGTTGGCGGCCCGTCCGGCCTGGGAGGTGGCGCACCTGGTGGACCGGCTGGCCTCGGAGCGGCGGCGGCTGGCCGAGTTGGCGGCCGGGGAGCTGGCGGTCGCCGCGTCGTTCCGGCTCAGCTACGACCAGCTCGACCCGGAGAGCGCCCGGGCGTTCCGGCTGCTGTCGCTGGCGGACGGGCCTGGGGTGTCCTCGGCGGCGGCCGCGGTGCTGCTGGGGCTGCCGGAGGCGGCGGCGGAGCGGCTGGCCGAGGCGCTGACCGACCTGGGGCTGCTGTCCTGCCCGTACCCGGGGCGCTACCAGTACCACGACCTGCTGCGGCTGTTCGCCCGCGAGCTGGTCCGGGAGGTGGACGGGGAGGCCGCCGGGCGGGCGGCCGTCGAGCGGCTGCTGCGGCACTACCTGGCGGCGGTGGCGGCCCTGTACCGGGTGGTGCGGCCCGGCTACCCCTTCCCGGACCTGGTGGCGGCGGGGGTGCCCGGGCCTGAGTTCGCGGGGGCGGCCGAGGGGCTGGCCTGGGCCCGGCGGGAGGTGCCCGCGGTGCTGGCGCTCGCCGGGCAGGCGGCGCTGGACCCGGACGGGCCGCTGGCGGTGGTCGCGGACCTGACGCTGGTGCTGATCCAGCTGATCGACCTGGGCACGGCCGTGCCGGAGCTGTGCGACCTGGCCGGGCGGGTGGCCGGGGCCGCGGCGGCGGCGGGCCTGCCGGAGAGCGAGGCGCGGGCCCGGTACACGCTGATGTGGGCGCAGCGGGAGTTCCAGCGCACCCGGCAGGCCCGCTCCGAGGCGGTCCGGGTGGTGGCGCTGGCCCGGCGGACGGGGCAGGCGGCGCTGCTGCCCGGCGCGCTGGTGGTGCTGGCGCTGACCGGTCTGCCGCACTGCGCCGACGAGGAGGTCGTGGCCCGGTGCGAGGAGGCGGTGGCGCTGAGCGCCGAGCTGGGCAACCCGTCCGCGCACGCGTTCGTGGAGGGGATGGCGGCGCTGGCCGACCTCGCGGTGGAGCGGCCGGAGTCGGCGCTGCGCCGGGCCGAGCGGAGCCTGGCGGCCTTCCGGGGGCTCGGTGACTTCGTCGGCCAGGTGCACATGCTGTACGCCCGGGCGACGGCGCTGCACGGGACGGGGCGGTTCGAGGAGGCGTGCCGGGACTACGAGGAGTGCCTGGGGGCGCTGCGGGTGCTGGGCGCCTGGGACCGGATGCCGGGCGTGCTGGTGTCGCTGGCCGCCTCCTGCCGGGCCGCGGGGCGTCCGGCCCGGGCGTTGGAGGCGGCCGAGCAGGCGCTGGCGATCGCCGAGCGGGTCGGTCTGGAGCACCGCCGGGCGAACGCGCTGAGCGCCATCGAGCAGGCGCGGGCCGAGCTCGGGGAGCGCGGCCGCGGGCGGAGCTGTCTGGCGTAGGCCGTGGCCGCCCCGGGGTTCCGGGGCGTTTCCCCCCGCAATTCCGTGATCTCACCGAGATATTCGACGCAGCGGGCGCAACGATCATCACGGGTGAATCACGGATCAATTCCGGCGGGAACTGGTGGGTGGCGGGCAGGCGTTCGGGGGGACATTCGCCGGGGGCGGGTTCCGGTGCGGCGGAAGTCGGGCGGCGGGGGCTCCGGGAATTTCCGGCCGGATTCCGGCAGCCCGTTCCGGGCCCGCCCCGGGGGCAGGGCGCGCTGCCCCTTCGGGCAGGGTCGGCGGTCGGCGGGGACGGGCCGGGGGCCGCGCGTTGACGCCCCGTCCGGGGCTGGTCCAGGGTGGTGGGACCAGGCCGCCCGCGGTGCCGCCGCAGCCCTCCGCCGCCGCCCGCCGCCCCCGCCGTGGGGCCCGTCCGGGCGGCGCGGCCGACCGCCCAGGGCGCCTCCTCCCCGCTCGGCCGTCCGACGGCCGCAGCGGATCCGACGACCGGACGGAGATCCCCGCCACCATGCAACGTGTCTGCCTCGCCCTGCCCACCATGCGGGCCTGTCCCGGCACCATCGTGGACCTCGCCGAGGAGGCGGCCTACGCCGTCGCGACCTTCGGGGCCGAGGTGCACCTCCTCGTCCTCGACACCACCGGGGGCGCCGACTTCGCGAAGAACGCGGACGCCGTGGCCTCGCTGGCCCCCTCCCCCGGCGTGTTCGTCCACCACCTCGGCAACGAGGCGCAGCGCGCGTTCTTCCGCGACGTGGCGCAGCGCTCCGGCGCCGCCGACCCCGAGCTGCTGCTGGACCTGATGCTGCCGCAGGACGTCGCGTACGGCTCCTGCGTCAACCGGCTCTTCCTGGGTGCGGCCGCGCTGGGCTGCACCTCGGCGCACCTGCGCAACGACGACTTCGACTACCGGGTCGTCGACGGCGAGAAGATGTTCCCGATCCACCACGAGCTGCTGTCGATCGGCAAGCCCGCCGGGGAGGCGGTGGCCGGGGTGGCCCGCTCGGTGCTGGACCCGGCGGACGCGGACCGGCCGGTGATACTGGTCAGCGGGTCCTTCATGGGCGAACTCAACGTGGACATCGGCGAGATCGCCGAGCTGGACCCGGAGGTCTACCGGGACCTGGTGCGGCTGTGGACGCCACGGGTGTGGACCCGGGAGCAGCAGGACGCGATGGTCGAGATCTCCTTCAAGGGCGCCGAGGAGGAGACCTTCGACCCCGACGACTCGGTGCTCGGCGTGCCGGACATCTGGGACGTCTACATGTGCAACGTCGCCATCGACCACCGGGGTTACGAGGTGCTGCCGCTGGTGCCCTCGCTGCGCACCATCGGCGCCGACTACGCGCTGCTGCACGCGCTGGTGCACTCCGAGCTGCCCGCCGTCATCCACCGGCGGCACATCGTCAACTACTACACGCCCGAGCGCCGGACCGGCCCCGGGTTCGTCTCGTACCAGCTGCGCTTCGTGAAGATGCTGCTGTCGATGCTGTACCTGTACCCGGTCTACGGGCAGATGATCGACCTCGGCCGGGGGCTGCTGGACGAGCGGCACGTGCTGCGGGTGGAGCCGGTCCTCGGCCTGGTGCGCGGCACCGTCGACCTGGAGCGGGACACCAACGAGACCTGTCTGGACGAGGTGGACCGCCTCTACCGCAGGCTGGGCGGCAAGTACGCCGAGCTGGCGGACGTGGTGGCCGGGCAGCGGCAGCGGTTGCTGGACGAGGCCCGGGAGGACGCCGTGCGCTGGGCGGTGCTGATCGAGGCGTGGGCGCCGATGGTGGCCGCCGCCCGCGAGCGGGGGCTCGGCGGGTGAGCGGGGAGTTCCTGATCCGGCAGTTGGCCGAGGGCGACTGGGACGCCGTGGTCGCGCTGGAGCACGACGCCTACGCGGCCGACGGCCTGTCGGAGGGCCGGGAGGCGCTGCGCTCCCGGGCCCGCTGCTCGCCGGAGACCTGCTACGTGCTGGAGCGGCGCGGCACCGTCCGCGGCTACCTGCTGAGCCTGCCGTACCCGCCGCTGCGCTGCCCGGACCTCGCCGTGGCGGAGGGCGGGGCGTTCGCCTCGGACAACCTGCACGTGCACGACCTGGTGCTGGCCGAGGAGTTGCGCGGCCGGGAGCTCGCCGGGGTGCTGATGGAGCACGTGCACGCGCGGGCGGTGGAGCGGGGGTTCGCGCAGGTCTCGATGGTCGCGGTGCGCGGCAGCGACATCCTGCTGCGCTTCTACGGCTACCGCGCGCACCGGGAGGTGGCCGTGCCCGCGTCGTACGGGCGGCGGGCGGTCTACATGTCGCGGCCGGTGGGCTGACGGCGCGCGTGCGCGGGGCCCGACCGGTGCGGTTGCCGGTCGGGCCCGATCCGCTCGCCGCACGGGTGGGTTCAGGGGCTCCAGGTGCGGTGGCGGACGGTGAAGGGGCGGTCGGTGTCGGCGGCGACCGCGGCGCGGAACGGGCCCGGCACCGGGACGTCGGCCAGCCAGAGCGGGCCGGGTCCGAGCGGGGCGGCGTCGGCCAGGCGCAGCGGGGAGGGACCGGCCAGCGGGAGGCCGAGGCCCTGGGCGAGCCGTCCGCCGTGGACCTTGACGCAGGCCTCGCGGCGGCACCACAGGCGGGTGAAGCGGTCGGCGCCGTCGGCGGGGGTGGGCGCCTGGAGGACGAGCGCGGCGTCGGCGGCCGGGAAGTGGCGGCGGGCGATCCGCGCGCCGACCTCGGGGCGGGCGAGCTGTTCGACGTCCGCGCCGACCCGGCGTCCGACGGCGAGGGCCAGCAGGGCGAGCGCCCCCGAGCCGGACCAGTTGACCTGGAGCGGGACGGCGGCGGCGGGGAGGACGGGTTCGGGCTTGCCGTGCGGGCCGTAGCGCCACACCAGCTCGGCGGGGGCGAGGCCGAGCCGTTCGGCGACGAGCAGCCGGACGGCGCCGCGGGCCACCGCGAAGCGTCCGCCCTCGGCCGGGTCGTGGGCGCGGTCGGCCCGGTCGCGTTCCACGGGGTCGAGCAGGGCGTGGAGGCGGCGCACGACGTGCGGGGGCTGGTCGGTGGGGATGCTCCAGGCGTCGATGACGTCGGTGGGGCCACCGGTGCGGTGCGGGGTGTCGGGGGTGTTCACGGCAGGGTCAGCGTACTGAGTCGGCCCAGGCGCCGGTCGTGGTCGGCGACCAGCAGCGGGCGGCGGGCGGGGAGGTGGTCGGCCAGCAGGGTCCAGACGCCGGTGAAGGGCTGTCCGGGGCGGGCCGCCTCGGCGCCGTCGGGGACGCCGTGGCCGGCCAGTCCGGCGGAGAGCAACAGCCTTGCGCCGTCGCCGAGTCGGCGGTGCTCGTCGCGGGCGGTGCGCAGGGCCGGGGCGGCGTCCGGCCGGTCGTGCCGGCGCACCCGCATCCCCTCCCCCGCGGCCTCCTCGCAGACCAGCACGACGGCGCGGTGCTCGGCGGGCAGTTCCACCGGTTCGGGGGTCTCGTGGTGCAGGGCGCTCTGCTCGGCGAGCACGATCACGGCCCGGCGGCAGCCGCCGGTGCGGTGGTGGACGGCGGCCAGCCGCAGGGCGGTGAAGGCGGCGGCGCTGCCCTGGTCGCAGACGGCGAAGGCGGTCGGCTGCCCGGGGCAGTGGCGGCTGAGCCGGAGCGAGGCGGGGGCGGCGGGCCGGACGTCCGGGGAGGAGAAGGCGAGGATCAGCAGGTCCGCGGGTTCGCCCCCGGGCAGGGCGCGTTCCAGCAGCGCGGCGCCCATCTCCGCGTAGTCGTGCCCGGCGCCCGCGCTCAGCAGGTCCTCGCGCAGCGGCAGGCCGTACGGGCGGACCAGGTCGCCGGTGAAGGTGCGCAGGTCGGGGTGGAGCGCGGCGGCGGCGTGGCCGTCGAACCCGGCGGCGACCGCCCTGGTCACGCGCAGGCCTCGGATCTGGGCGGGCACCGGGTCAGTCCTCGTCGGTGTGGTGCCCGACGACGTAGTCGGTGAGGCGGTCGACGGTGCGGATGTCGTCGATGGCGAGGTATTCGACGTCGACCTGGATGGCGAGCGTCTCCTCGATGTCCAGGACGAGTTCGACGATGCCGGAGGAGGTGAGGCCGTAGTCGTCGAAGAAGCAGGCGTTCTCGGGGACGTCGGCGAGCGGGACGCCCAGCACGCGCGGCAGGACCTCCTCGATGCCGCGCCGGATGCGGTCGCGCACCTCGGGGTCGGTGGTGGCCGTCTCGCTTGCGGGCAGGGCGGATTCAGGCATGGGTGGACCGTCCGGTGGTGGGTGGATGGGTGTGGGGCAGGGGCGTCAGTGCTGCAGGACCATGGCCGCGAAGGTGGCGCCGATGCCGGCCGCGGCGATCAGGTAGGGGTCGCCGGGGCGGAGCGCTCCGCGGGTGGTGGCGGTGTGGAGGTTGACGAAGGCGTCCGCGGCGAAGCTGTGTCCGACCGCGGGGACGTTCTCCAGGAGCACCCGCTCGACGGGGAAGGCGAGTTCGCGGCAGGTCGCCCGCCAGGAGGCCTGGTTGACGTTGTGCGGGAGCAGCAGGGCGAGGTCGGCGAGGTCGAGGCCCGCCCGGTCGAGCGCGGCCCGAACGGTCTCGACCATGGTGGGCTGGTACTCCCGCTGGTAGCGGGTCATCAGTTCCGGGTCGTCGACCGGTCGGCCGTGGAACTCGGGGCGTTGGCGCACCGCGTAGGAGAGCACGCGGTTGCGCTCGCCGTCGGCGCTGACCAGGCAGGCCGTCGCGGCCTCGGCGAAGATCGTGGTGTCGGGCAGGAGTTGGGCGTCCCGGGTGAAGGTCTTCTCCCCCGCCACCACCAGGGCCAGCGCCGCCGGGTCGCCGTCGTCCGCGAGCAGTCGGCCGGCCAGGTCGACGGCCAACAGGGAGGAGGCGCAGGCCTGTTGGGTGACGGTGAACGCGTCGGCGCGGGTGAGGCCGAGGCGTTCGCCGAGCTGGTGCAGGGGGTTGATCGGGTAGGGCGCGGCGACCGGTGTGCTGCGGGCGTGCAGCAGGTACCGGACGCGGTGTTCGTTGCCGCGCAGTTCGGGCAGCGCCCGGACGGCGGGTTCCAGCAGGTCGAGCAGCGTCCCGTCCGGGTCCAGGCGCACCTGGTCCAGGCCGTGGAAGCGGCGGAAGATTCGGAGTTGACGTGGGGTAAGGCCGATCCGGGCGCCCACGTCCTCGATCGGTTCGAGTCGCGGGGGGAGGTGGACGGCCACTGCCTCCAGTGCGGTCACCCCGGTTAGTATTCCCACGCCCTGCGGGTCGCACAAGCGATCACCGCCCCGGGGCCCCCTCCCTCACCCCGTTGCCGTCGAGCCGGTGGAGCCTTCCGATGACCGATTTCCCGCCTTCCTTCGCATGCCCAGGAACCGCTTCCGAGCTGGGCTGCGCGCCGCCGCCCGGACCACCCGCCGCCCTGGACCCGGAGTTGCTGGCCGCGCTGGCCGAGGCCGCCGACGCTCTGCCCGAATGGGCACGGTCGCTGGCCCCAACGGACCGACTCGACGCCGATCTGGCCCTGGACGAGAGCGAGTTGACCGTCCTGGACGCGCTGCTGCGGGAGCGCTTCGGCGTCGACCTGGGCGCGCTGCGGGCCGGTCTCGACCTGGACGGCCTGGCCGCGCTGACCGTCGGCGACCTGGCGGAGCTGGTGCGCCGGTGAGCCGCTTCCTGCTGGTGGTGCCGCCGCTGGCCGGGCACGTCAACCCGGCGGCCGGGATCGCGGACGAGCTGGTCGCCCGCGGCCACGAGGTGGCCTGGACCGGCACCGAGTCCATGCTGCGGCCGCTGCTGGGCCCCGGCGCCCGGGTCCTCGGCACCGGCAACCGGATGTTCCGGCCGATGGGCGGCCACGGCCTGGCCTCGCTGCGCTCGCTGTGGGAGGGCTTCGTCGTCCCGTACGCCAGGTTCACCCTGAAGCCGTTGGACGCGGTGGTGCGGGAGTTCCGGCCGGACGCGCTGCTGGTGGACCAGCACACCCCGGCGGGCGCGCTGGTCGCGCACCGGTACGGGCTGCCGTGGGCGACGCTGGCGCCGGGGGCGATGGAGCTGGGCCGCCCGTACCGGCACCTGCCGCGGGTCGAGGCCTGGACGACGGGCCTGCTGGCGGGGCTGTGGGAGCGGGCCGGGCTGCCCGCCGGGGAGTTCACCGACCCGCGCCGCTCGCCGTACCTGGTGCTGGCCACCTCGGGCCGGGCGCTGCTCGGCGAGCTGCCGGAGCTGCCGCAACTCGCCCTGGTGGGGCCGGTGCTGACCGCGCGACCGGCGGACCGGGCGTTCCCGTGGGAGCGGTTGGCGGCCGGTCGGCGCACCGTGCTGGTCACCATGGGGACGATGTCGGACGCGGTCGGCGCGGACTTCCTGCACCGGACCGCGGCGGCGCTGGCGCTGCTCGCCGGGGAGGGCGTGCGGGCGGTGGTCGCCGCGCCCCGCGGGGCACTTCCGGCTGCCCTTCCGGACTCCGTGCTGGTGGTCGATCGGGCACCGGTGCTGGAGCTGCTGTCCGGCGGCCGCTTGGACGCGGTGCTCTGCCATGGTGGGATGAACACCGTGGTCGAGTCGCTGGCGCACGGGGTTCCCGTGCTGGCGGCGCCGATCCGCAACGACCAGCCGTTCGTGGCGCGGCGGGTCGCCCGGGCCGGGGCGGGCCTGCGGGTCCCGTTCGCCCGGGCCGGTGCGCCGGTGATCGCCGAGCGGCTGCGGCGGGTGCTGGACGATCCCTCGTACCGGGCGGCCGCCGAGCTGACGGGTCGTCAACTGCTTTCCGGCGGCGGCGCGTCGGTCGCCGCCGACCGGATGGCGGCGCTGGCCGCCCCCTGATACCGCCTCGCGCCCGCCGACTGCCGTCCCATGAGCGGTGGTCGGCGGGCGCGCGGCCCCGTACCCCACTCCAGCACGGGAGTTCTGGTTGATCGAGACCAAGGGACTGCGCAAGTCCTATCCGTCCAAGCGCGGCCGGGCCGTCGTCGACGCCGTCCGCGGCATCGACCTGGACGTCCGGGCGGGCGAGATCTTCGGATTCCTCGGCCCGAACGGCGCCGGGAAGACCACCACGCTGCGCATGCTCGCCACCCTGATCCGCCCGGACGGCGGCGCGGCCCTGGTCGCCGGGGCCGACCTGCTGGCCGACCCGGCCGGGGTCCGCCGCCGGATCGGCTACGTCGCCCAGGGCGGCGGCACCGCCGACGCGGTCACCGGGCGGGAGGAGCTGGTCCTGCAGGCCAGGATGTACGGCAGCCGCAAGGCCGAGGCCCAGCAGCAGGCCGCGGACGCCCTGAAGGCCTTCGACCTCGGCGAGTTCGCCGACCGCCCCTGCAGCACCTACTCCGGCGGCCAGCGCCGCCGGATCGACATCGCGCTCGGGGTGATCCACGCCCCGAAGGTGCTGTTCCTGGACGAGCCGACGGTCGGCCTCGACCCGGCCAGCCGCGGCCAGGTGTGGGCCGAGATCCAGCGGCTGCGCACCGAGGGCATGACGGTCGTGGTCACCACCCACTACCTGGACGAGGCCGACGCGCTCTGCGACCGGGTCGCGATCGTCGACCACGGCCGGGTCGTGGTGGAGGGCACGCCCGAGGCGCTCAAGCGCGAGATCTCCGGCGACGTCGTGCTGCTCGGCCTCGCCGCCGGGCAGGCCGCAACCGCCGCCGAGGCCCTGCGCGGGCAGCCCTCGCTGCACCGGCTGGAGCCGGGCGAGGAGGGTCTGCGGCTCTACCTGGACGACGGCGCGGCGGCGATCCCGCGCCTGCTGAGCGTCCTGAACGGGGCGGGCATCGTCCCCGGGACGCTCCAGCTCCAGCGGCCGAGCCTGGACGACGTGTTCCTGGCCCGCACCGGCCGCTCCATCGAACAGTCCTGACGAGAAACCCCTGGGGTCCCTTCCGTGAAGCTCGCCCGTGACACCTGGCTGGTCCTCCAGCGGCAAGTGCTGCTGATGTGGCGCACCCCGATCTGGATCGTGGTCGGCATCACCCAGCCGGTCTTCTACCTGCTGCTGTTCGCCCCGCTGCTGAAGAAGGTGCTGGCGCCGATGGGCGCCACCAGCTACGCCGAGGCGTACCAGATCTACGTCCCCGGCCTGCTGGCGGTGCTCTGCATCTTCGGCGGCCTCTACACCGGTTTCAGCCTGCTCGGCGAACTGAAGGCCGGCATCATCGAACGCTCCCGGGTGACCCCGGTCAGCCGGCTCGCCCTGCTGCTGGGGCGGGCGCTGCGCGAGATGCTCGGACTGGTCGTGCAGGCGGTGATCATCATGCTGGTCGCGCTGCCGTTCGGCCTGCGGGTCGAGCCGCTGAGCCTGCTGCTGGCCTTCGTGCTGCTGGCCCTGCTGGCGCTGATGGCCTCGGCCCTCTCGTACGGCATCGCCCTGGCGCTGCCGAACGACGCCGCGATGGCGCCGGTGGTGAACACCATCGCGCAGCCGATCGGCCTGCTCTCCGGGGTGCTGCTGCCGCTGGCGCTGGCGCCGGTGTGGCTGCAGCAGGTCGCGAAGTGGAACCCCTTCTACTGGGCGGTGGAGGGCATGCGGGCGCTGTTCTCCGGGCACCCCGGGGACGGCGTGGTCTGGCAGGGGCTGCTGATCGTCGTGGTGATGACGACCGCGGCGGTGGTCTGCTCGGCCCGGCTGTTCTCGGCCCGGATCCGGTAGCCGCGCACGACGGAGGGGAGGGGCCGCGGCCCCTCCCCTCCGTCGTGTCTCAGTGCGCGCTCGTGCTCCGGTTCGCGGCGGCGTCCCGGTCCGCGGCGGCGTCCCGGTTCGCGGCGGTCCGGACGAAGTCGGCCAGCCGGGCGACGCCCGTCTCGATCTGCCGGGCGCTCAGGGCGCTGATCGACAGCCGCAGCCGGCGTTCGCCGCCGCCCGCCGGGTAGAACGGGGCCATCGGCGTCCAGAGCACCCCGTGGTCGCGGGCGCAGCGCTCCATCGCCGCCTCGTCGGCGGTGAACGGCACCTCCAGCACGGCGAAGAAGCCGCCCTCCGGCTCGTTCCAGGACACGCCCAGCCGGTCCCGCTCGGCCGCCGGGAAGTGCCGCTCCAACTCCCGTAGCAGCACGGCCAGGTTGGCCGCGTAGTGGGCGCGGGCGGGGGCGTTGGCGGCGCGCAGGCGGCAGTCGTGGCGCAGCAGCATGCCGCCGATCACGGCCTGGCTGAGCGCCGGGGTGTTGACCGTCGTCATGCTCTTGAGCTTGGCGAGTTCGTCGGCGAGCAGTGTGGTGCGGCCGTCCGGGGCCAGCACCCGCTGGTCGGCGAGCACGTAGCCGAGCCGGGCGCCGGGGAAGCAGGTCTTGGCGAACGAGCCGAGGTGGACGACCTGGTGGCGGCGGTCCAGGGCCTTCAGGGTGGGGCGGTCGCCCTCCTCCCGGGAGAAGAAGCCGTACGGGTTGTCCTCGATCACCAGCAGCCCCTCCTCGGCCGCCGCCTCGAGCAGCCCGGACCGGGCCCGCAGCGGCATGCTGGTGCCGGACGGGTTGGCGAAGTCCGGGACGACGTAGAGCGCCCGCGGGCGGCGGCCGGAGGCCCGGACGGCGCGGGCCGCGGCGCGCACGGCCGCCGGGTCCGGCCCGCCGTCGGTCCCCTCCGGGACGGGGACGGTCGCCAGGTCGAGCAGCCGGGCCGCGCCGGTGACGCCCACGTAGCAGGGCGAGCTGACCAGCAGCACGTCCTCGGGCGTGGCGCACAGCGCGCGCAGCACCAGCAGCATGCCCTCCTGCGCGCCGACGGTCAGCACCAGCGCCGCGGGGTCGGCGTCGATGCCCTCGTCGTTGGCCAGGGTGCGGGCCACCAGGTCGGCGACGATGCCCTTGGTCGGCCCGTACTGGAACAGCGCGGTGCGCACGGCGCTGCGGCTCAGGCCGCGCTCGGCGAGGTGGGTGAGGTAGGTGTCCAGGTGGGTGTGGACGTCCTCGGGTTCGAAGAAGCCCTCGTGCGGACGGCCGGGGGCGAAGGAGAGCGCGTCCGGGTGGCGCTCGGTGACCTCGTTGAGGAAGGTCATCGCGTCCAGCAGCGGGTCGGCGAGGCTGGCGTGCAGGTCCGCCAGCGGGAGCGTGCGGGGGGCGGTGGTCATCGGAGGGCCTCGCGCAGTCGGTCGGCGGCGTACTGCTGGGCGGCTCGGCCGTCGTCGAGGACGCCGGACATCGCGAAGAAGCCGTGCGGCATGCCGTCGTAGCGGCGCAGTTCGACGGGGACGCCCGCGGCGCGCAGGGCTTCGGCGTACAGCTCGCCCTCGTCGCGCAGCGGGTCGTACTCGGCGGTGATCACGGTCGCGGGCGGCAGGCCGGCCAGCGAGGGGGCGCGCAGCGGGGAGGCCAGCGGGTGCGCGCCGTCGGCCGGGTCGGCCAGGTAGTGGCCCCAGTACCAGGCCACCGAGCGGCGGTTGAACAGCAGCGGGTCGTCGTGCTCGCGGACGGACGGGGTGTCCGCGGCGTGGTCGGTGTTCGGGTACACCAGCAGTTGGTGCCGCAGCGCGGGGCCGCCGCGTTCGCGGGCGAGCAGGGTGAGGGCGGCGGCCAGGTTGCCGCCCGCGCTGTCCCCGCCGACCGCGATCCGCCCGGGGTCGGCGCCCAGGTCGGCGGCGTGGGCGACGACCCGGTCGGCGGCGGCGAGCACGTCGTGGACGGCGGCCGGGAAGGGGTGCTCGGGAGCGAGCCGGTAGCCGACCGAGACGGTGACGCAGCCGACCGCGTTGGTCAGGCGGCGGCAGATCGCGTCACCGGTGTCGAGCGAGCCGAGCACCCAGCCGCCGCCGAACAGGTAGATCAGCAGCGGCAGTTGCTCGGCCGCCTCACCGGCCGGCCGGTAGACCCGCAGCGGCAGCGGGCCGCCGGGGCCGTCGACGGTGAGCTCCGCGACGGAGCCGACCGGCTCCGGGTTCCCGGCGGCGGCCCGGATCTCGGCGAGGTCCGCGGCCCGGGCCTCGGCGAGGGTGCGGGTGTACAGCGGGGGCGTACCGGCCGCGGCGCGCTGCCGGCGCAGGGCCTCGGCCTGGGGATGCAGTGGCAAGGGACGTTCCTGGGGTCGGGCCGCCGGTCGGCGGCGGAGTGGCGCGGTGGGGTGGTGCGGCGGCGGAGTGGCGCGGCGGGCGCGCGGTGCGGGGGCCGCGTCCGGTCAGGTGGGGGTGACGGCGGTGGGGTCGAGGTCGGTGAGGCGGGGGCGGCCGAGCAGGGCGAGGGTGTGGTCGAGTTCGGCCTTCAGGAGCTCGAGGACCCGGGCGACGCCGTTCTCGCCGTCGGCGGCGAGGCCCCAGAGGGCGGGGCGGCCGATCAGGACGGCGCGGGCGCCGAGGGCGATCGCGAGGGCAGCGTCCGTGCCCGTTCGGACACCGCCGTCCAGGAGCACGGGCAGGTTCGGCGGGAGGGCGGCGGCCACTTCGGGCAGGGCGGCGAGGGTCGATGGGGCACCGTCGAGTTGGCGGCCGCCGTGGTTGGAGACCAGGACGGCGTCGACGCCGTGTTCGGCGGCGAGGCGGGCGTCCTCGGCGGTGAGGATGCCCTTGAGGACGATCGGCAGGGTGCTGCGTTCGCGCAGCCAGGCCAGGTCGGCCCAGGTCAGGGTGGGGTCGAACTGTTCCCGGGCGTGGTCGGCGATGCCCGAACTTCCTTGTCCCGCACGGTGACTGGCGGCCGTCAGGGCCGGGTCGAGGTTGACGGCGCGGACGTGCGCGGGGATCGCGAAGCCGTTGCGGGCGTCGCGCAGGCGGCGGCCGATCCGGGGGGCGTCGACGGTGAGCACCAGGGCGCGGTACCCGGCGTCCTCGGCGCGGGCGATCAGGGCGGCGAGGGCGTCGCGGTGGCGCAGCCAGTAGAGCTGGAGCCAGAGCGGGCCGGTGGCGGCCCCGGCGATGGACTCCAGGGTGCGGCTGGCGAAGATCCCGGCGACCAGGAGCGCTCCGGCGCGGCCCGCCGCGCGGGCGGTGGCGACCTCGCCCTCGGGGTGGAACAGCTGGTGGTAGGCCATCGGGGCGATGCCGATCGGGGTCTCCAGGGGGCTGCCGAGCAGGGTGAGGCGCTGGTCGGTGGTGGAGACGTCGACCATGGTGCGCGGGCGCAGGCGGCACTGCGCGAACTGGGCGCGGTTGGCGGCGAGGGTGCGTTCGGCGCCGCTGCCGCCCTGGAGGAAGTCCCAGGTTTCGGTCGGGAGTTCGGCGCGGGCGGCGCGTTCGACGTCGGAGAGTTCCAGGGCGTCCAAGGGTCTGCCTTTCCGGGCAGGCCCCGGTCGGGCCCGCTCCGGCCCGGCAGCGTAGGAGGCGACGCCCCCAATGGTCTAGACCTTGCTTCGGCTCGAACGGCTGTGTCATGGTCGGGAGGCCGAACCGACCCCGCCGGTCGTGACCGGCGTCCTTCCAACCTCCCCTTCGTGGAGTGGTGTTGACCGGATCTCCCTCTCTCCCCGCCCTGCCCTGCGGTGCCCCGCACGACTGGGTGGACCGCTTCCTGCTGGCCGGACCTGCCGACCAGGAGTGCCTGCGCTTCGGCGCCCCCGTGGACCGCGCCGCGCTGCGCGACCTGGTCGCCGAGCAGGCCGCGCGGCTCACCGCCGCGGGCCTGGCGCGCGGCGGCACGGCCGCGCTGCGGCTGGCGCCCTCGCTCGGCTACGCCGCCGCGCTGCTGGCCTGCTGGCAACTGGGCGCCCAGGCCGTCCTGTTCGACCACCGGCTCACCGACCACGAGGTCGCGCTGGCCGTCGAACGGCTGGCGCCCCAGGTGCTGGTGGAGTCGGCGCACGGCCCCGCCGCGGCGATGCGCGGCTTCGCCGAGACCGACCCGGTGCCGGTCGCCCTGCCGGGCGGCCGACCGGCCGCGACCGGCCACGCGCTGGTGCAGCTGAGCTCGGGCTCGACCGGTCCGGCCAAGGTGATCGCCCGCACCGCCGCCGACTTGCTGCGCGAACTCGACTGCTACGCACGGCTGGTGGCGTTCCCGAAGGCCGGGGAGCGGGTCGTCCTGCTCTCCTCCGTGGTGCACGTCCTGGGCTTGGTCGGCGGGCTGCTGAACAGCCTGCACGCCCGGGCGCCGCTGACCGTCCCCGCGCGGACGACCACGGCGGGCATCCTGGCCGCGATCGCCGAGGACGACCGGCCGACCACCGTGATCGGCGTGCCGTTCCACGCCGAGCTGCTGGCCGGTGCGGCCGCTCCCCCGCCGCTGCCACAGCTGCGCCGGATGATCGTCGCCGGCGAGCTGCTCCGCCCCGGGCTGCCCGCCGCCTTCACCGCCCGGTACGGGGTGCCGCTGGGCACCATGTACGGGATGACCGAGCGCGGCGTCATCGCCACCGACCTCGACGGCACCCTGCACCCCGAGGCCGTGCCCGTCCACGGCACGGAGCTGCGCGAGGACGGCGGCGAGCTGCACCTCGCGATGGCCGCCTCCCCGTACCCCGGCCTGACCGACCCCGCCCGCTGGTCGGACGGCTGGCTGCACACCCGCGACGCGGGCCGGGTCGACCCGGCGACCGGCCGGGTCACCGTGCTGGGGCGGCGCGACTCGCAGGTCTCCGTCGGCGGCCTCAAGGTCGACCTCAACGAGGTCGAGCACACCCTCGCGGGCCTGCCCGGGGTCCGCGAGGCCGTGGTGGTCTTCGCGGACGGCGCCATCGAGGCGTACCTGGCCACCGAGGACGCCGGGAGCACCGGGGACGCCGGGACTGACGGGGCCGCCGGGGCCGCCGTCCGGACCGACACCGACCGGGCCGACGCCGTCCGGGAGGTGCTGGCCCGCGAGCTGGCCGCCTTCAAGCGGCCCCGGCAGCTCGCCTTCCTCCCGGCGCTGCCCCGCACCGCCACCGGCAAGCTCGTCCGCGACGCCGCCGCGCTGCGCGCCGCCGCCACCCCCTGACCGACCGCACACCGCACCGAACCCCGACCACCCCGTACGAGGAGCACAGCATGCAGGAGCGCATCCAGGAGTTCGTCCTCGCGACGCTCACCGAGATGAACTACGACGTCGCCGAGGTCACCGGCGACACCGACCTCGGCCCGGCCGGGCTCGACCTCGAATCGCTGGCGCTGGCCGAGCTCTCGGTCCAGGTCGAGGACGAGTTCGGGATCAAGTTCGACATGGACGAGCTGGAGACCACCGCGCTGATGACGCTCGACCAGTTCACCGCCGACGTGGCCCGCCGGGTCGCCGCCGCGACCGCCGGGACCGCTGCGACCGCCGGGACCGCCGCGTGAACACGCCCGCACCCGCGCTGCCGGACCGGGCCGCGGTGGTGGCGATGCTCGCGGCGTTCGGACAGCGGGCCGCGGAGAGCGTGCCCGAGCACCTCGGTTCGCTCGAACTCACCTGGCTGACGGCCGAGTTCGAGCAGCGCTACGGAATCGAGCTGGAGCTCTCGGACGGACAGTTCGCTGCGGTCCGAACGGTGGACGACGCCGTCACCGTGCTGTGCGCGGCCGTCCTCGCCGCCACCACCGCCGCCCCCTCCCCCGGTGGGGTCGCCCGGTCATGAGCAGCAGCGCACCGTCGGCCGGACGGCCGGTGTTCACCGGCCTCGGGGTGCTCAGCGCCTTCGGCGCCGGGCCCGCCCCGCTGGCCGCCGCGACCGCCGGGGGCTCCACCGCCGGGTTCGCCGCGGTGACCCGCTTCGACGTCGCCCGGCGCGGCACCCGGCGGGCGGCCCTGCTGGCCGATCCGCCGCCGCTCGCCGAGGCGGTGCTCGGCGCCGTCGCCGACGCCTGCGCACAGGCCGAACTCCCCTGCAGTGCACCGCTGTTGCTCGCCCTGCACAGCGACCTGCGGACCCGCGAGGTGGCCGCGGAGGTGGCGCGGGGCACCGCTGTCCTCGGCCTGGCCGGGGTGGCCCGGGTCTACACCGGCGCCTGCGTGGCGGCCGCCACCGCCGTGGCCGACGCCGCCGCGATGGTCGGCTCCGGCCGCCACCCCCGGGTGGTGGTCGCGGCCGGGCACCTGGTGGAGCCGGGCGTCTTCGCGGCCTTCGACGCGGGCCGGGCGCTGGCCCGCGACGGCGAGCTGCGGCCGTTCAGCAGCGGACGCAGCGGCACCCTGCTCGGGGACGGCGCGGCGGCCGTGGTCGTCGAGGCGGACACCGCCGCCGCCGCGCGCGGTGTCCGCCCGCTGGCCCGGCTGGCGGGCTGGGGCCGCTCGGGGGACGCCCACCACGTGTGCCGTCCGCGGCCAGACGGGGCGGGCGTGGCCCGGGCCGTCCGGTCCGCGCTGGCCCGGGCGGGGGTCGCCCCGTCCGAGGTGGGCTACGTCAACGCCAACGGCACCGGTTCGCCGATGTCGGACCTGGCGGAGGCGCGGGCGCTGCGCGAGGTGTTCGGCGCGGCGCTGGGCGAACTGCCGGTCAGCTCCAGCAAATCCGTGCACGGGCACGCCCTTGAGGCCTCCGCTCTGCTCGAACTCGCCGTCACCATCGGCGCGTTGGGCAGCGGGCGGCTGCCGGTCAACGCGAGCTGGCTGGGACCGGATCCGGAGATCGGGCTGAACCTGGTCCTGACCGGGCCCCGGCAGGAGGTCCGTCCGCGCTACGCGCTGAGCCTCAACTCGGCGTTCGGCGGCGCCAACACCGCGCTCCTGGTGGCCGCCGCGTGAACCGCCTGCGCACCCTCGCCACCGCCCGCTGGCCCGACGGCGAGCCGCCGCCCCCGCTGCCCGGCTTCTCGGCCTCGACCTTCAACCCGCTGGTCGCGGCCGTCGCCGAGCGCTGCCTGGCCGCGCACTACGGCGAGCCCGGGCCACCGCGCCGCACCGGCCTGCTGCTCGCCAGCGCCGGGGGCGACCGGGCCACCGCGCTGGCCATCGACACCGCCGCCGCGGGGCACCGGATGCCGCCGCTGCTGTTCTTCCAGTCCAACCCGAACGCCGTCCTCGGACACGTCGCCGCCCGCTGGCAGCTGACCGGCCCGGTCCTCGCGATCAGCCCGCCGGAGGCCGCCGCGCCCGGTGAAGTCCCACCGGACGCACTGGAGTTGGCCGAACTGCTACTAGCCGACGGTGACGCCGACCACGTCCTGGTGATCGCCGCCGAGCAGGCCGAGCGCACCGGGCACGCCGAGCACGCAGGGTACGCCGACCGGGCCGCCGCCGTCCTGGTCGCCGCCGCCCCCTGACCCACCCCGTCCGCACGCGTCCGTCCCCGGACGCCGCACCGCACCCGCACGGCCAGCGCCGTGGCCCATGGGAGGGACCCACACCGTGAGCACCCGCAGTATCCGCAGCCTCCTGGCGAACGACCCGGACGTCGGCGCCGGGAACGTGCTGACCAGCAGGATCGCCCTGGGCACCGGCCTCGACGACCCACTGCTGAGCTTCGACACCCCCGTGGACGGCCGCGCCGCCGGGGAGGCGTTCACCCTGCGCGGGGCCGACCGCGCCGTCCGGGCCCGGGCCGCCGCGCTGCACGCCCTGGGGATCGGTCGGCGGGACGTGGTGGTGGTGTACGCGTCCGCCGCCGCCGACCAGGTGCTGTCCTTCCTGGCGCTGGCCCGGCTCGGCGCGATCCCGGCGCTGCTCAACCCCGGGGTGGAGGGCGAGCGCGCGGCCCGCTACATCGCCCGCCTCGGCGCCGTCGGCATCCTCACCGACCCCGCGCACCGGGCCGAGCTGGCCGGGCACGACCCGGCGGCGCCCGTCCTCGCCGACGCCGCCCGACTCGCCGACGGCGACCCGGAGTCGGCGCCCGCCCCGTACCGGCACCACCCGGACGACCCGGTGGCGATCACCCACTCCTCCGGCACCACCGGGATGCCCAAGGCCGTGGTGCACTCGCACGCCAGCCTGTACGCGGCGATCCGGCACCGCGCCGCGCTTCCCCGTCCGCAGGGCATCGACCGGGTGCTGAGCGCACTGCCCGCCGCGCACGCCGCGACGCTGATCGCGCTCAATCTGGCGCTCAGCTTCCACTCCCGGCTGCACCTGATCTCGCAGCAGACCGGCCCGGCGGTGCTGGAGGCGATCGAGCGCTGGCAGCCGCAGAGCGTGTTCGGCTTCGCCACCACCTGGGCCGACCTGGCCCGGCAGGACCTCTCCGCCCGCGACCTGTCCTCGGTGGGCCTGTGGTGGAACACCGGCGACTGCGCGCACGAGGCGCACATCCGCCGCCTGATCGCGCAGGGCTCGCGCGAGACCGTCACCCGCGAGGGCCGCGGCCGTCTGCCGGGCTCGGTGTTCGTCGACGGCCTCGGCTCGACCGAGATGGGCCACTCGCACTTCCACATCACCCACGCCCCGGGCACCGAGAAGTACGGCCGCTGCGTGGGCCGTCCGCACGCCTTCGTCGACTGCGAGGTGGTCGGCCCGGACGGCGAGCCGCTCGGCCCCGGCGAGGTCGGTGAACTCGCCACCGCCTCACCGACGTTGGCGCCCGGCTACTGGAACGACTCGGTCACCACCTACCGCACCCGGCTGCGCGGGCGCTTCCTCACCGGCGACCTGATGTACCGGGACGAGGACGGCTACTACTACCACGTCGACCGGCTGGTCGACTCGGTCGACCTCGGCGGCGGCCGACGGCTGTACACCGCGATGTCCGAGGAGCGGGTGCTGGCCGACGTCCCCGGTGTGCAGGACTGCACGGTCGTCGCGGTCAAGGACGGCGGGCGGGTGGTCACCGACGTGCTGCTGCTCCTCGCGGACGGCGCCGACCGGGCCGCGGACCGCACCGCGGAGGTGCTGGCCGCGCTCGACGGGCCCACCGCCGCGACCGTCCGCTCGGTGCTGGTGGTCGACGACGCGGACATCCCGCTCGGCCCGACCGGCAAGGTCCGCAAGGTGCTGCTGCGCGAGCGCCACCTCGCCGCGTCGGCCCCTGCCGCCACGACCGCCCCCGGCGGCGCCCGGTGACCCGGGCCGGACGGCCCGGCGCCGTCGTCACCGGCATCGGGATGGTCACCTCGCTGGGCCGCGCGCCCGAGGAGGTGTTCGCCGCGCTGGCCGCCGGGCGCAGCGGCATCACCGCCGTGCCGGAGGGCCACGTCGCGCACGGCTGGCTGCCCGCCGCCGGGATCGCCCCGCACGTGGACGGCCGGGAGGTGCTGCCGCCGACCGAGACCCGCTGCGTCGACCGCTTCGTGCTGCTGGCGATGGCCGCCGCGGACGACGCGCTGGCCGACGCCGCGCTGGTGGTCGGCCGCGACGTGGACGCACGGCGCACCGCCGTGGTGCTGGGCACCGGTGGCGGCGGTCTGGAGACGTACGAGCAGCAGGCGGGCCGCCGCCGGGAGCGCGGCCGTCCCGGTGTCAGCCCGTACCTGCTGCCCGGGATGCTCTCCAACATGGCGACCGCCCGGATCGCGATCAAGCACGGCGTCCGCGGCTTCAGCACCGCGATCGTGACGGCCTGCGCGGCCGGGGCCCAGGCGGTGGCCGAGGGGCTGCGGCTGATCCGGGCCGGTGACGCGGACGTGGTGGTGTGCGGCGGGACGGACGCCTCGCTGCACCCGACGATCGTCTCCGCCTTCGCCAACGCCCGTGCGCTGGCCCAGGGTTGGGGCGACCCGGCGCAGGCGTCCCGGCCGTTCGACGCCCGCCGCAACGGCTTCGTGCTGGGCGACGGCAGCGCCGTCCTGGTGCTGGAGAGCGCCGAGCACGCCGAGGCCCGCGGCGCGGCCGGGTACGCCGAGCTGATCGGCTGGGGCGCCAGCACCGACGCCCACCACCCGACCATGCCCCGCCCCGACGGCGAGGGCGCCGCCGACGCGATGCGCGCCGCGATCGCCGACGCCGGGCTGGCCGCGTCCGAGATCGGCTACGTCAACGCGCACGGCACCGGCACCAGGCTCGGCGACCTGGCCGAATCGGCGGCGCTGCAGGCGGTGTTCGGTGCGCACCGGCCCGCCGTCAGCTCCACCAAGGGCGCCACCGGCCACCTGCTGGGCGCGGCCGGGGCGGTGGAGGCCGCCGTGACCGCGCTGGCGGTGGCCCGCGGGCTGCTGCCGCCGACCCTCAACCTGGACGAGCCCGACCCGGCGTGCGACCTGGACCACGTCCGCGGCGCCGCCCGCCCCGCCGTACTGCGGGCCGCGCTGAGCAACGCCTTCGCGTTCGGCGGCCACAACACCAGCCTGGTCTTCGGGCCGACGCCCACCCGTACCGCCCGGCGGGCCGCCACGGCCCGCCCCCTCGCCCTCGACTCCCGCTTCCAGGAGCCCAGTTGACCATCCGGACGATCACCCACGTCGAGTACCACTGCGCGGACGCCGCACGGAGCGCCACCGAGTGGCAGACCTCCTTCGGCTTCCGGCGCGACGCCGAGCAGCCGGTGTGGCGGCCCGGGGTGCAGGCCGTGCACCTGCGGCAGGGCGGCATCCGGCTGCGGCTGCTCTCCAGCGCGATCAGCGACCACCCGGTGGCCCGCTACGTCGCGCGGCACGGCGAGGGGGTGGCCGTGCTGGCGCTCGGCTGCGCCGACCCGCGGGCCGCGCTGGAGCGGGCCGAGCGGCACGGCGCCGAGGTGCTGGACCGGGACGGCGCGCTGGTCGCGGGCTTCGGCGACACCGCGCTGCGCTTCGTCGCCCTGCCGGACGACGCCGCGGGCGACGCACCGGGCGACACCCCGGACGACACCGCGGAGACCGTCGACGGCGAGCTGCTGGACGCCCTGGACCACGTCGCGATCTGCGTGCCCGCCGGGCAGTTGGCGCAGGCCGTGCTGTTCTGCGAGGCCGCGCTCGGCATGCACCGGATCTTCGGCGAGTACATCGCGGTCGGCGAGCAGGGCATGGACTCCAGCGTGGTGCAGAGCCCCTCCGGGGACGTCACCTTCACCCTGATCGAGCCGGACACCGGCCGCCGGGCCGGGCAGATCGACACCTTCCTGGCCGACCACGACGGCGCGGGCGTCCAGCACCTGGCCTTCCGCACCGGCGACATCGCCACCGCCGTCCGCACCGCCCGGGCCCGCGGCGTGGAGTTCCTGACCACCCCCGGCACCTACTACGACGCGCTGGCCGAGCGGCTCGGCGGCACCGCGATCCCGGTGGGGACGCTGCGCGAGCTGGACGTCCTGGTCGACCAGGACCACGGCGGCCAGCTGTTCCAGATCTTCGCCCGCTCCACCCACCCCCGGCGGACCTTCTTCCTGGAGCTGATCGAGCGGCAGGGCGCGGGCACCTTCGGCACCGCCAACATCAAGGCCCTGTACGAGGCCGTCGAGCGCCAGCGCGCCACCGCCACCGCCTGACCCGCCACCGCCTGACCCGCCACCGCCTGACCCGCCACCGCCTGACCCGCCACCGCCTGATCCGCCACCCGACCACCCTCCGAGGAGGCCCACCCCGTGACCACCGTGACCGAGTTCGAGCTGACCGCGGCCGAGCGCGCCCTGCTGCCCACCCCCGAGGAGGTGGCCGGCTACCGCGAGCACGGCTGGTACCTCTCCGGGAAGCTGTTCACCGACGCCGAGGTCGACGCCCTCCAGGCCGCCGCCGACGCGTACTACGCGGGCCACCGCGACCGCACCCTGGCCGTCCGGCCGCCGAACCTGGCCGCCTGGGAGCCCGCGCACGGGCCGGTGCAGCGGCACAACGACTACGTGCACCACGAGAGCGACGCGATCGGCGCGCTCCTGCGCAAGCCGCTGGTCGGCGCGGTCGCCGCGCTGCTCGCCGGGGCGGAGGAGATCCGGGTCTTCCAGTCGACGCTGATCCTCAAGCCGCCGGTGCCCGAGGAGCCGTCCAACCAGGTGCCGTGGCACTTCGACAAGCACTACTGGCACACCTCGACCTCGGAGGAGATGCTGACCGCCTTCATCCCGTTCCACGACTGCGGGGTGGAGAACGGCACCATCACCATGGTCGACGGCAGCAACCGCTGGCGGGAACTGCCCTCCGGGGAGGACGCCACCCGGCACTTCGCCCAGCGCGACCGCTCCGAGCTGGAGTCGATCCTGGCCGCCAACGCCGCCCACAACGGCGCGGAGGTCCGCAAGGTGCCGGTGGTCATCCCGCGCGGGCACGTGTCCTTCCACCACTGCCGCACCTACCACGGCAGCGGCGCCAACCTGGCCGACTTCCCGCGCCGGGCGATCTCGCTGCACCTGCAGGACGGCGCCAACGAGTACCGGCACGCCACCCGCCCGGACGGCTCCCCCGCCGCGTACAACCACGACGTGCTGGTGCGGCGCACCGCCGACGGGCGGCCCGACTACGCCGATCCCGAGATCTGCCCGGTGATCTGGCGGGGAGCCCGGTGACCCAGCACGGACCGGCCGACCTGAACCCGGCCGCCCCGGGCTCGACCGCCCCGGGCCCGACCGCCCCGGACCCGGCCGACCTGGGCTCGGCCGCCGGGCGCTACCGGATGCTGCGGCTGGTCCGCGGCTTCGAGGAGCTCGCGCTCGGTCTGGTGCGCTCCGGGGAGATCACCGGCGGCATCCACCCGTACGTCGGGCAGGAGGCGGTCGCGGTCGGCGTCTGCGCGGCGCTGCGCCCGCAGGACCGGATCACCTCCACCCACCGGGGCCACGGCCACGTGCTCGCCAAGGGCGCGGACCCGGGTCGGCTGCTGGCCGAACTCCTGGGCCGCACCGGCGGGTTGAACCGGGGTCGGGGCGGCTCGATGCACGCCGCGGACTTCTCGCTGGGCATCCTGGGCGCCAACGGCATGGTCGGCGCGGGCGGGGCGATCGCGGTCGGCGCCGCCTGGTCGGCCCGGCAGGCCGGGGAGGACCGGGTCGCGGTCGCCTTCTTCGGCGACGGTGCGCTCAACCAGGGCGTCCTGCTGGAGTCCTTCAACCTGGCCGCGATGTGGCGGCTGCCGGTGCTGTTCGTCTGCGAGGACAACGGCTACGCCACCACGCTGCCCGCCGCCAGCGCGGTGGCGGGCAGCGCCACCGGCCGGGCCGCCGCCTTCGGCATCCCCGCCGCCGAGGTGGACGGGATGGACACCGAGGCCGTCCGCGCGGCGGCCGCCGAGGCCGTCGAACGGGCCGCCGCCGGTGGCGGCCCCGGCTTCCTCAGGTGCCGCACCTACCGCTTCGAGGGGCACCACACCATGGAACGGCTGATGAAACTGCGCTACCGCACCCCCGAGGAGATCGCCGACTGGCGCGCCCGCGACCCGCTGCCGCGCGCCGCCGCGCTCCTGCCGCCCGGCCTGGCCGGGCAGTTGGACTCCTCGGTGCGGCAACAGCTGGACGCCGCGCGGGAGTTCGCCCTCGCCTCCGAACACCCGTCCCCGGAAGGCGCGTTGGAGCACCTGTACGCGGACGGCCTGCGGCCGCGGGCGGGGGCGCGGGCATGAGGCTCTCCTACACCAAGGCGCTCAACCGGGCGCTCACCGACGCCCTCGCCGCGGACCCCGCGGTCTGCGTGTTCGGCGAGGACGTCGGTGCCGGGCTGGCCGGACCCACCCTCAACCTGCTGGAGCGCTTCGGCCCCGGCCGGATCGTCGACACCCCGCTCTCCGAGCAGGCCTTCACCTCGATGGCGATCGGCGCCGCGCTGACCGGGCGGCGTCCGGTGCTCGAGTTCCAGATCCCCTCGCTGCTGTTCCTGGTCTTCGAGCAACTCGTCAACCAGGCCCACAAGTTCTCGCTGATGACCGGCGGCCAGGCCGCCGTCCCACTGACCTGCCTGGTGCCGGGCTCCGGCTCCCGGGACGGCTGGGCCGGGCAGCACTCCGACCACCCGTACGGCCTGTTCGCGCACGCCGGGGTGAAGACCGTCGTCCCGGCCACGCCCACCGACGCGTACGGGCTGCTGCGCTCGGCGATCGCCGACCCGGACCCGGTGGTGGTGTTCGCCCCGGCCGCCGCCCTGCCGGTGCGGGAGACCGTGACGTGGGAGCTGGCGCCGGTCCCGCTGGGGCGGGCCCGGATCCACCGCGCGGGCAGCGACGTGACCGTGGTCGCCGTCGGCCACCTGGTGCACGACGCGCTGGCCGTCGCCGAGGAGTTGGCCCCGGAGCTCTCCGTCGAGGTGTTCGACCCGCGCACCCTGTACCCGTTCGACTGGGCGGCGCTGGCCGCCTCGCTGGAGCGCACCGGGCGCCTGGTCGTCATCGACGACTCCAACCGCAGCTGCGGCATCGGCGCCGAGGTCCTGGCCACCGCCGCCGAGGAGATGCGCCTGGTCGCGCCGCCCCGGCGGATCACCCGGCCGGACGGCGCCGTGCTGCCGTTCGCCCCCGCGCTGGACCGCGCCGTGCAGCCGCACCGCGAGCAACTGCGGGCCGCCCTGCGCGCGTTCGGGCCGCCGCGGCCCCCGTACGGCGAGGGCCGGGCACGTTGAACCGGGCCGCCGCACTCCCCGTCCTCGCCCCGGCGCCCTACTCCGCCCTCAGCCCGGCGTTGCGCTCCGCGCTGGCCGCCTCCGCCGACGACCGGATCTTCTACGACCTGGCCGGCATCGCCCGCCGCTACACCGCGCTGCGGGACGAACTGCCGGGCGTGGCCGTCCGGTTCGCTATGAAGGCCTGCCCGGTGGACGAGGTGCTGGCCCAGCTGGCCGCGCTCGGCGCCGGGTTCGACGCCGCCAGCCCGCACGAGATCGCCCAGGCCCTGCGCACCGGCGTCCCGGCCGACCGGGTGCACTACGGCAACACCGTCAAGTCGGACCGGGGCATCGCCGAGGCGTACCGCCTGGGCATCCGGGACTTCGCCACCGACAGTCTCCCCGACGTCGCAGCGATCGCCGAACACGCCCCGGGCGCACGGGTGTTCTGCCGCCTCGCGACCAGCGGCGAGGGCGCGCTGTGGGGCCTGAGCCGCAAGTTCGGCTGCTCGGCGGCGGACGCCGTCCGGGTGCTGACCGCCGCCCGGGACGCCGGGCTGACCCCGGCCGGGCTCTCGGTGCACGTCGGTTCGCAGCAGTTGACCGCCGAGGCCTGGACGGCCGCGTTCGAGCTGATCGGCGACGTCCTGGTCGAGCTCGACCGGCGCGGCGTCCGGCCCGACCACGTCAACCTCGGCGGCGGCCTGCCCGCCCTGGGCTACGCCGACCGCCACGGCACCGCCCTCGACCCGCCGCTCGACGAGATCTTCCGGGCCGTCCGGCAGGGCGTCGACCAACTGCGCCGACTGCACGGCGGCACCCTGGACTTCGTCCTGGAGCCGGGCCGCCACCTGGTCGCCGACCAGGGCGCGATCCGCACCCACGTCTACCGGCTGACCTCCCGCGAGCAGCCGGACGGCGAGCGGGAGCACTGGCTCTACCTGGGCTGCGGGAAGTTCAACGGCCTGTACGAGATGGACCAGGTGCAGTACCGGCTGGTCTTCCCGACCCACCCGGCCGCGGAGTGCGTCCCGGCCGTGGTGGCGGGCCCGACCTGCGACAGCGACGACACCTTTCCGCACGGAGCCGCCACCGGCCTGGTGCCGGTGCCCCGGGCGGTGGCCTCCGGCGACCCGGTGTGGATCCTCTCCAGCGGTGCGTACGCGGTCAGCTACCTCACCCAGGGGTTCAACGGCTTCGACCCGCTGCCGTACACCGTGCTCACCGGCGAGGTCGTCGGTGAGGTCGTCGGTGAGGTCGTCGGCGGGGTCGCTCAGTCGGCGGAGCCCGCGGCCCGGCAGAACAGGATCTGCTTGGGCGAGGCGCTGGTGAACGGCGAGGAGTCGTAGCCCCCGTAGCGGTGCACGACGTCGAGCCCGGCCAGGCGGCACAGGGCGAGCAACTCCTCCGGGAAGAAGCAGCGCATGCTGACCTTCTTGGTGCGGACCGGCTCGCCCCCGCGCAGGTAGTCGAGGGTGAAGTGCAGCACCTGGGTGGCGGCGTCGTAGCCGGTGGCGGCGCGCACCTCCAGTTCGGCGCCGTCCAGGTCGGTGACCGACTTGTGGTGGTAGGGGGCGTCGGGGCGGCGGGCGAGCTTGGCCGGGGAGGGGTTGAAGACGTCCAGGAGCAGTGTGCCACCGGGGAGCAGGGCTTCGCGGGCCGAGGTGAGGAAGGCGAGCACCGAGTCCAGGTCGTGCAGGTGCTGCATGGCGTTGGTGGCGGAGAAGACCAGGGCGAAGCGGCGGTCGGTGCGGATGTCCCGGCAGTCCTGTTCCAGCCACTCGACGGGCAGACCCTCGGCGGCGGCGTGGCGGCGGGCGCGGGCCAGCATGCTGGGCATCACGTCGAGGCCGGTGACGTCGACTCCCGCGCGGGCGATCGGCAGGGTGATCCGGCCGGTGCCGCAGGCGACCTCCAGGACGGGGCCGTCGGCGCGCCGGGCCTGGTCGAGGAAGAACGGGACGTCGTGGGTGCGGGTGGCGAACTCCCGGTCGTAGAAGTCGGCGTCGTCGTAGACGGCGAGGTCCTGCAGCGGCTTCATCGGGCGTTCTCCGGGGTGACGGCAGGGGCTGCGGCGAAGGGGGCGGCGAGGCTGGTGAGGACGGAGCCGCCCCAGGGGGTGTCGCCGAAGGCGGTGGCGGGGAGGGCGAGCAGGCCGTGCTCGGCCAGCAGGGTCTCGGCCGGGGTGTCGACCGGGAAGAAGTAGTTGCCGAAGCTGGTGCGGGCGGCGGCCGGGATCTGCGCGCGGACGGCGGCGGGCAGCGCGGCGAGGAGGCGTTCGGCACGGTCGGCCAGCGCGGCCCCGACCTGCCGGGGGGTGTCGGCGTGCTCGGTCAACAGCCGTTCGGCGAAGCGCAGTTGTTCCTGACTGGGCGGGTCGGCCCGGAAGGCTCCGACCACGGCGCTGTCGGCGTCGGCCTCGGGCAGCAGGACGATGCCGAAGGTACGGGGCTGCAGCCAGCCCTTGGTGACCGAGTGCAGCAGGACGGCGCGGCCGGTCTCCAGCAGCCGCCGGGTGCCGGGGGCGAACGGGGCGTCCAGGTCGTAGACGGTGTCGATCAGCAGGCGGCGGTGCGGGGACTGCTGCAGCCAGGCGGCCAGTTCGGCGCACTCGGGGTCGGTGAGGTACCGGCCGAGCGGCTTGCTGGGGTTGGCGAGCAGCAGGTACTCGGGGCGCTCGCCGTCCGGCGGGGCCTGCGGCAGGACGGGGGCGGGCAGCGTCGGGTAGCTGTCGGGGGCCGTCCCGGCGGCGCGGGCCAGCTCGAAGTAGACCGGGTAGACGTCGGCGGGCAGCCACAGCCGGGCGCCGATCTCGTGCAGGTGGCGCAGGAGCAGCTCCAGGCCGTGCCGGACGCCGCGGCTGACCAGGGCGCGGCGCGACCACTGCTCCGGCAGCCCGTAGCGGCGCAGCCAGGTGCGGGCGAGGTCGCAGCGGTACACCGTGCGGGCGCCGTCACCGCCCGGGGGCTGGGGGCCCAGGGGGGCTAGCGCCCGGTAGAGGTTGGTCTCGGCGGCGTCCAGCAGGGACGGGTCGGCGTCGAGCCGCTGCCGCCGGAAGGCCTGGAACTCGTCGAACCTCATGCCGTCACCCCTTCCGGCGCCGGACGGACCGCTGCCGGGCGGACCGCTGCCGGACGGACCTCCCCCGTCGGCGGGGTTTCTGCCGGACGGGCCGCTCCCGGCAGGACCTCCAGCGGGAGGGCGCCCGCCGGGAGGATCTCGCTGGCCCGGTCCTCCAGCGAGGCGTAGCAGCGGCCGTCGGCGAGGACGTTCCAGCTGCGGACGACGCCGTGGGTGCGTTCCCAGAGCAGGCTGGGCTCGGTGTAGGCGGCGATCCGCATCGGGCGGCCGTCCCAGTTGCCGTCGAGGACCGGCGCGCCCCAGGGCAGGCGGCCGGTCTCCGCGAAGCCGTGCCGCTCGGCGAAGTCGGTGACCACGGAGAGCGAGACCTGGTGGTCGCGGCTCCAGCGGTTGGCGGCGTGGTCGTGGTAGAGCGACTCGGTGCTGGTGGAGACGTACAGCTCCTTGAAGCAGACCTCCTCGACGCCGTGCGCGGCGGCCCAGGAGAGGTAGGCGGCGACGCCCGCCTCGTCGGCGACGCCGCCGTGCTGGAGGACGCAGATCAGCCGCAGCCGCAGCCCGGGCCAGCGCTCGCGCCCCGCGCGCCAGGTGTCGGCGACCTCGCCGACCGGGGTGCGCAGCGCCATCAGCCGCTCGCTGGCGTCGTCGTCCTGGTGGTGGCGGGAGACGGCGAGGACGCTCAGGCCCGCGTCGGCGAGGGCGGCCAGCCGGTCGGCCCGGTCGGCGGGGGCGAGTTTCGCGAGGTTGTGCGCGTTGCTGATCAGGACGGTCTTGGGGAAGGCGGCGGCGCAGGCGGCCACCAGCCGCAGTTGCTGGTCGAACGGGAGCAGGGTGGGCTCGCCGCCGCCGGTGATCACGGCCCGTTCGGCGCCCGCGGCGCGGCCGCGCTCCAGCCAGTCGGCGACGGTGTCCCACGGGACCCGGGCGGGCGGCTGGTCGCTGGAGATCGAGGCGGCGGAGAAGCAGAACGAGCACTTGGCCTGGCAGGCGGCGGCGACCGGCAGGACGGAGACCGAGCGCGGCCGCAGGTCGGCGTACGCGCCCAACTGCGGCTGCAGGCCCAGCGAGGCGGCCATCGCGTCCTCGACGGTGGTCGGGGTCAGGGTGATCCGCCCGTCCGGCTCCGTGGCGGGTTCGTGGACGGCGGTCAGCCGGATGCTGTCCCGGCGCAGCTCCGCGCCGAGGCCGGTGACCTCGTTGGGGTGCAGCGCGTCGGGGTCGACGGCGGTCTCCAGCACCAGCAGCCGGTCGCCCGGTATCGCCAGCCGTTCCAGCAGGCGTCCGGCCTTGGCGGTGCCGATGCCCAGTTCCGCGCGGGTCAGCAGGTGGAACCTGTCCGGGTAGGTGCTCTCCGGGATGCCCGCCTTGCCGTAGCTGAGCGCGTACTTGTCGAAGCCCCGGGCGAAGTTCGACAGCACGATGACGTGGAAGCGCTGCTCGGAACGCTGCTGGTCGGAGCCTTGCCGGTCGGAACGCTGCTGGTCGGTGCGGTTCATCGGGCCATCATGCCCCGACCGCACGGCCGGGGGAACGGGGTTTTCGCCGCGGGCACCGACCGTTCCGGCGCCCGCGGCGGTCGCCGCTGTCGCCGGGCGTCAGGAGACGTTGACGTTGACGTCGTCGAGCACGAAGGAGGTCTGCTTGGTGTAGTCCTCGGTGCCGGTGAACTTCAGCGTGACGCTCTGGCCCGCGTAGGCGGCGAGGTCGAAGGTGCGCTGCTGGTAGCCCGCGGCGGCGTTGGTGTTGCTGTAGCTGGCGAGGGTGGTGCCGTTGGCGGTGACGGTGAGGGTGTCGAAGGCGCTGGTGGTGGAGGCGGCGCTGTCGATGTGCAGCCAGAAGCTGAGCGTGTAGGCGGCGCAGCCGGTGGGGAGGGTGACGGTCTGGGCGAGGGTGTCGGTGGTGGCGGCGCCGTAGCCGTCGAGCCAGGCGTCGTAGCTGCCGCTGTGGGCGGGTTCGCTGCTGCTGGAGTTGATGGTGCTGGTGCCGTTGCTGTTGGTCTCGGTCCAGCCGGAGGTGGAGCCGGTCTCGAAGCCGGGGTTGGTGATCAGCTGGGCGGCGGTGCAGCCGGTGCCGCCGCCCGTCCCGCCGCCGGTGCCGGTGCCGCTGTTCTGGGCGAGCCAGGCGGTGGCGTTGAGGGCGAGGGCGGCGTCGGTGCCGGCCGGGTCGTTCCAGCCGTCGTAGAGGGTGTTGCCGGACTGGCCGGTGCCGTCGTCGATCGGGGAGGAGTCGCCCCAGATGGCGACCCGGCCGCTGCCGAAGGTGGAGGTGGCGAAGGCGGCGCCGGTGGTGCCGCTGTAGCCGGTGCGGTAGAGCAGGCCCTTGACCGAGGGGTTGTCGGCGGGCTTGAGGGTGAAGGTGGTGCCGTTGCGGATGATCGAGCCGGTGACCTTGCCGAAGGAGCCGTTGAGCACCGGGTCGGTGGTGTCGGTGATCGCGCGCGGGTTGTCGGTGGTGATGTTCAGCAGGTCGACGGAGAAGCCGAACGGGTCGGTGTTGTCGACCCCGTTGCTGGTGAGCAGGTCGTTGATGATGGCCGGGGAGTCCCAGCCGTCGTTGTTGCGGTCGCTCTGGGTGTGGTCGGAGATCAGGAACAGGCCGCCGCCGTGCTGGACGAACGTCATCACGGCGGTCTTCTCGGCGGCGCTGAGCCGGATGTTGGGCTCGGGGAGCACGAACTCGTCGAAGTTGGCGAGGTCGAGCGCGCCGCCGGTGCCGTAGGTGATGGTGCTGCCCGCGGGGAGGGTCTTGAGGCTGTAGTTGCCGGTCCTCTGCAGTGCGACGCCCCAGGCGGAGACGGCGCCGGTCCAGGAGGTCTCGGTGCTGGGGTTGGCGTTCTGGGTGAGCGGGTCGGGCTGGCTGGTGGAGATGATCCAGTCCGCGTTCCCGGCGGTCTCGCCCTTGCTGTTGTCGAACAGCACCCGCTTGGAAGTGGTCACGGTGGTGGCAGTGGTCACGGTGGTGGCGGTGGTGCCGGTGGTCGCGGCGGCGGCGGGGTGCGGCTGGACGGTCGCGGCGGCGGCGGCCAGCAGCAGGCCGGCCGCGGCGAGGGCGGACGGGCGGACGGCCTTCGGAGCCCTGGTCATCTGTCGATCTCCTCGTACCGGGGGAAGGGGGCGGCGCAGGCATGTGCTACGCGCGTAGGTGCACCGGCACGGTCCCATGGTGAGGTAAGCGGGGCTTGAACGGAACACGTCGAGTCGACGGAGTGTCGGCTGACGCCGGATCAGTACGCCTGCTCCCGACGACGATGGGGCGCCCGCCGCGGGTGCTCAGGCAACACCCGTGGCGGACGCCCCGTGGGGCGGGCCGGTCCACCAACCGGCCGCCCCGGTCTCGGGGGTGCGGTCAGCCGACCGCGGTCAGGCGGAAGGACTGGGCCGGGCCGCCGGTGCAGGCCCACTGCTGGAGGAGGGCGCCGTCGGCGGTGGAGACGTCGGTGACGTCCAGGCACTTGCCGCTGTTGCGGTTGACCAACGTCCAGGCTCCGTCGGCCCGTTGGACCGGCTTGAACTGCTGGTTCGCGCCGGAGGACCACTGCCAGGTCTGGAGCTTGGCCCCGTCGGCGGTGGCGGCGCCGGTGACGTCCAGCACCTGGGCGGCCGCGGCGGCGTTGCGGTTGGTGACGCGGTAGTAGCCGCCGTCGGTGGGCGTGAACTGCCACTGCTGGTTGGCGCCGCCGCCGCACGCCCACTGCTGGACGGCGGTGCCGTTGGCGGTGCCCCAGCCGGTGGCGTCCACGCACTTGCCGGAGTTGGCGTTGGCCAGGGTGTACCAGGCCGCGCTGTCGATCGGACCGCCGGTGCCTCCGCCGCCCGTGCTCCCGCCGCTGGGCGCGCCGGGCCAGGTGAAGGTGGCGACCGCACCGGCCGGGAGGTCGTAGACCAGGGAGCGCCCGCTGTCGCTGATCGAGAAGTGCTGGGAGCCGCCGGTGGCGTTGAGCACCACCGCGCCGCGCGAACCGTCCGGGTTCAGGAAGGCGACGTCCTGCAGGCCGCCGCTGCCCTGGCTGGTGGAGCCGATCCGGTGGGCGCCGGGCTTGACGAACTTGGAGACGTGGCCGAGCACGTAGTACTCGGCGTTCTTGCTGTACGTGCCGCCGCTGACCTCCAGCACGCCGTTGCAGGTGGTGGAGCAATTGCCGTACTGCGGGCCGCCGTTGGAGTCCAACGCGACGTTCCACAGCACCGCGGTGCGGCCGCCGCTGCGCAGGTTGCGGATGACGAGGTTCTCGGTCTGCCACTTCAGCGTGCTGCTGAAGGTCTGCGCCGGGGTGGCCGCGTCGGTGCCGGTGCACTCGGTGAAGAACACCGCCTTCCCGGTGTTCGCGACCTGCTGCTCGGCCTCGGGCTGGCCGCCGTAGCAGTGGAACGCGGCGCCCTTGAGCCGGGCCACCGAGGCGTCCTGGGAGAGCACGCTCAGCGGGAAGGAGGTGTCGTCCCAGTTGTGGTCGTACGCGTAGAGGTCGGTGGACAGGCCCGCCGCGGTCAGCTTGCCGTCCAACACCTTGACGAAGTCCGCCTGTTGGGCGGCCGTCATCCCGGTGGAGGGGTAACTGGTCTGGAACTTCGGCTCGTTGGCCACCGTCAGGTCGCTGATCGGGGCGCCCGCCGCGCCGTACGCCTGGATCGCCTTGACCAGGTAGTCGGCGAAGTCGCCGTAGTTCTCCGGCTTCAGGCTGCCGCCGTTGAGCGAGCCCGAGGTCTTCATCCAGGCGGGCGGCGACCACGGGGTGCCCATGATCCGGATGTTCGGGTTGACGGCGCGGGCCTGGTTGATCGCGGGCAGGATCTCCTGCTGGTCGCGGGCGATCGAGAACGAGCCCCTGGTGTCCTCGTACGAGTAGAACGGCAGGTGCGAGACGAAGTCGGAGGCGCCCAGCGGCTGGCGCAGGTAGTTGAGGCCGATGCCGCCGCCCGTGGTGGAGAACAGGTCGCTCATCAGGGCGGCCCGGGTGGTCGTGGACAGGCCCGCCACCAGGTGCGCGGAGGACTCGGTGAACGCGGCGCCGAAACCGACCAGCGGCTGCTGCACGTCGGCCGCGTTGACCGCGATGTCCTGCGCCTGCGGGGAGGTGGCGGAGAACGGGACGGCGGCGGCCTGGGCCAGGCGACTGCCGCCGTCGGCGGTGGTGATCCAGACCTGTGCGGTGGTGTCGGCGGCCCCGGCGGCCGTGCTGCCGACGGTGGCCAGGCCCGCGGCGGCCAGCGCGAGGGCCACGGCGATCCGGGTGGGGCGGTGCGGTCCGTGCATGGACTGCTCCTCGTGGGGGGGTGGGGGTGGGGGGTGGGACGGGGCTGGGTCAGCGGTAGAGGCGGACGTCCGCGAGGCTCCACCAGCCGGGTGCGGCAGCGGTGTTGGTGATCCGCAGGTAGCGGGCCCGGGTGCTGTGCGGCAGGTCGACGGTGGTCAGCTGGCCGGTGCCGGTGCCGGTGGCCAGCGGGTGCCACGCGGCGCCGTCCTCGCTGCTCTCGATCCGCCAACCGCGGGCGTAGTCACCGAGGTTGTCGCCGCTGTCGAGGGCGATCCGGTCGAAGGCGGTGCGCCGCCCGAGGTCGATCTGCAGGTACTGGCCGGGGGCCTGGGCCTGCCCGGTGCTCCAGCGGGTGGAGCCGTCCGCGTCGATCGCCGCGCGGGCGTCGGCGGCGGCCGGCTGGGCGGTGGCGGTGGCCCCGGTGAGCGGCACCTCGCGCCGATCGGCCTTCGGCGCACCGGACTTGGGCCAGCGGAAGGTGGCGAGCGCCCCGCCGGGCAGGGTGTACTCGAAGCTCTGCCCGCCGACCGCGACGGCGAAGTCCCGCGGCGCGTCGTTCTCGTTGTGCACCACCAGCACGGTCGACCCGTCCGGGTCGGTGAACGCGACGTCGGTCAACTGCCCGTTCCAGCCGGCGTTCCGAAGCTGGTGCTGGCGATCCGGACGGCGCCAGGACGGACGAACTTCGACAGGTGGCCGATGGTGTAGTACTCGGCGCCGGTGCTCACGCCGCCGTCTCCGTGCACGGTCAGCAGCGCGGTGCAGGTGCCGCAGCCGCCGTTGTGCGGGCCGTCGTGCTCGTCCAGCGCGATGTTCCAGTTCAGCACCGACTTGGCCCAGTTGCGGGTCGCGCCGACGGTCAGGTTCCGGGCGTGCCAGGTCAGCGTCCCGCGGAAGGTCTGCGCCGCGGTGTCGTCCGGGCCGTGCGAGCCCGAGCACTCGGTGAACCAGATGCCCTTGTCCGGGTGCGCCTCGTGCAGCGCGCTCTGCGCGGACGGGTCGCCCGCGTAGCAGTGGTAGGCCGTCCCGGCCAGCCACTTGGCGGCGTCGCTGTCCAGCAGCCGGTACGGGTAGTCGGTCTCCGGGTCCTCGCCGGGCGGGGTGTTGCGGACGTCGTCCGGGTGGGTGGCCCAGTTGTGGTCGTAGCCGAGGATCTTGGTGCGCGGGCTGGCCTTCGCCAGCAGCGGCCCGAGCGCCTCGACCACCTTCTCCTCCTGCTCGGCGGTCAGGTCGGTGCCCGGGTACGCGTTGGGCTTGCGGTTCTGCGGCTCGTTCTGCACCGTCAGGTAGTCCACCGGGACGCCCGCCGCCGCGTACGCCTGCACGAACTTCACCAGGTAGCGGGCGTACGCGTCGTAGACCGCCGGGTCGTCCTTGAGCTTGCCCTCCAGCAGCGAGTCGCCGGTCTTCATCCAGGCGGGCGGGCTCCACGGCGTCGCCACCACCTTCAGCTCCGGGTTCAGGCTCCGGGCCCGGCGCAGCAGCGGCAGGATCTGCTGCTCGTCGTGGGCGATCGAGAACCGGCTCAGTGCGAAGTCGCTCTGCCCGGCCGGGACGTCGTCGTAGGTGTAGTGGGCGGCGGCGGCCGTGAAGTCGGAGGAGCCGACGGGCTGGCGCACCATGCTGATGCCGATGCCCTCGGCCGGGTCGAAGAGGCGGCGCAGCGCGGCGTCCCGGTCGGCCGGGGGCAGGGCGCTCAGGACGGCGGCGGAGGAGTCGGTGACCGAGGCGCCGAAGCCGTCCATCCGCTGGAAGGTCTGCCCCGGGTCGACGGTGACGGTGGTGCGGGTGGACGCACCCGGGTGGAACGCCACCGACGGGCGTTGGTGCAGCAGTTCGGTCCCGTCCGGGGTGGTGACCCAGACCTCGACCCCGGGGGCGGCGGGCCGGTGCGGGGGCGCCGGGGCGGCGCCCGCCAGGCCCAGGGTCAGGGCGGCGGCCGTGGCGGCGCCGAGCACGCGTCGGTACATCGGGGTCCTCTCGCTCTGCCTTCATGAAACAAAATGAAACATTTCTGACACATCTGCGTGCGTTCAGGAAACGGCACCCGCTTTCCCGCTGTCAAGGTTCGTGCATCCCTTGCGAGTTGGGAGTTGTATGATCGCCTCCATGAAACGAAACGATGAAACACATGGGTAGGCCGAAGTCGACGCGGGTCACCGTCCGGGAGATCGCGGCCGCCGCCGGGGTGTCTCCCGCGACCGTCTCCCGCGTCCTGACCGGGCAGGCCGCCGTCGCCGAGGAGACCAGAGCCGCCGTCCGCACCGCGATGGAACGGCTCGGCTCCCCCGAGCCCGCCGCCCCCCGGCGCGCCGCCCGGCCGGGCGCGGTGTTCGTCCGCTGCCCCTACCTGCTCACCGACTACTTCGGCACCATCGTCACCGCCGTCGCCGAAGCGCTCGACCGGCACGGCCGGGAACTGATCCTCAGCGCGGGCAGCTCCGCCCAGCACAACGGGGCGCTCGCCGGACTCCCCCGCCGCCGCGACCTCGCCGGAGCGCTGCTCATCCTCCCCGTCGAGGACGGCGCGGAGCTGGAGCAACTGCGCCGCCAGGACTTCCCGTTCGTCGTCGTCGACCCCCGCACCCCCGTCCCCCGCGACATCGCCGCCGTCTCCGCCTCCCACTTCACCGGCGCCCGCAACCTCACCGCCCACCTGGTCGCCCTCGGCCACCGCCGGATCGGCTTCATCAACGGCCCCGAGGACTGGCTCGCCTCCACCTCCCGCTTCGCCGGGCACACCGCCGCCCTCGCCGAGGCCGGCGTCCTCATCCCCCCGGAACTCGTCACCAGCATCGAACCCACCAGCGACTGGGGCCACACCGCCGCCGGCCGCCTCCTCGACCTCCCCGAACGCCCCACCGCGCTGGTCGCCTTCAACGACAAGGCCGCCATCGGCGCCCTCCGCGCCGCCCACGACCGCGCCCTCCGCGTCCCCGCCGACCTCTCCGTCGTCGGCTTCGACGACGACCACCTCAGCCGCACCTCCGTCCCCACCCTCACCACCGTCCGCCAACCCCTCGAAGAACTCGGCGGCCTCGCCGTCAGCCTCCTCCTCCGCCTCCTGGAGGGCACCGCCGTCGAAGCCCTGCACGTGGAACTCGCCACCGAACTCATCGTCCGCGACTCCACCGGCCCGGCGCCGCGCACCTGAGCACGCCCGGCACACTTCGCCCGCCGTCGAACCGTCACCACCCACCGACCCAACACCCGGCACACTTCGCCCGCCATCGAACCGTCACCGCCCACCACCCCACCAACCCACCGACCCAGCACCCAGCACCCAGCACCTGAGCACGCCCCGCGGGCAACCGACCGCGTTGCCGTGAGCGCAGTTCGTCGACGCGGCGGGGTTCCGCGCCCTCACCGCCGTCGGGATGTCCCATACTGGCCGGATGGACGCACCGACCGAGCCGCTCCGTGCCGTTCCCGCCGAGGTGCGGCCCTACCTGGCGGAGCTCGTCCGCCGCACGCACGCGGTGTGCGGCCCCCGGCTGACCGGAGTGGTCGCGGTCGGCTCCCTCGCGCTCGGCGACTACCGGCACGGCCGCAGTGACGTCGACGTCACGGTCGTCCTGGAGGGCCAGCCGCCGGCCGCGGTCCTGCGGGAGCTGGCCGCCGCCCTCGACCACCGGCGGCTGCCGTGCCCGGCGGCAGGGCTGGAACTGGTCGTCTACGCGGCGGAGTTCGCCCGCGTCCCGTCCGGGGAGGCGGGCTACCTGCTGGACCTCAACACCGGCGCCGAGCTACCGGGCCGGGCCGCCTTCGACCCGGCCGGGGCACCCTCGTTCTGGTACGTCATCGACCGCTCCGTGGCCCACCAGGACGGGATCGCGCTGTACGGCCCGCCCGCACCGGAGGTGATCGCGGCGCCCCGACCGGCGGAGCTGTACCCGGCGATCCGGGCCTCGGTGCGCGAGCACGACGACGGCGAGGGGCACCTGGCCGACAACCGGGTCCTCAACGGCTGCCGCTCCGTGGCCTACTGCCGCACCGGACGCTGGTTCGCCAAGCGCGACGCGGCCCGGCGGGTCGCCGCCGCGGAGGAGGACTTCCGTCCGCTGATCGAGGCCGCCGTCCGCAGCTTCGAACGCCCCCGCGCCGCCGCGCTGCCCCTGCCCGGCCCGCAGGTCCGGGCGTTCCTCGCCCGGGTGCGGGCCCGCGTCGACGAGCACGCCGCAACGACCGGCGTCTGACGGGACGACGCACCGGGCCCGACCGCTCCCTCCACCGGAGCGGTCGGGCCCGACGGGTCTCACCCCACCGACGAGTACGCGATGATGCCGCGCCGCATCCCGTCCACCGCCTTGCGGGCGGTCTTGCGGAGCTCCGCGTTGTCACCCGCCGCGTCCTGGATCTGGCCGAGGACGTCGATGAGCTGCTTCGTCCAGCGGACGAAGTCGCCCGCGGGCATGTCGGCGTCGCGCAGGACGGCGTCGAGGTCGTGGCCGAGGGCCCAGCGGTAGGCGGTCCAGGCGAAGCCGAGGTCGGGTTCGCGCTGGCCGACACCCTCGGCGGTGGAGATCTTGTGCTGCTCCTCCAGGTCGTCGAGCCTGCCCCAGATCCGGATCATCTTGCCGAGGGCGTCCTTGGCACCGCCCTCGGGGACGCGCGGGGCGACCGCGTCGTCGGACTGCCGGGCCTCGTAGACCAACGCCGAGGCGCAGGCGGCGAGTTCGGCGGCGGCGAGGCCGTTCCAGACGCCCTCGCGGATGCACTCGGAGGCGAGCAGGTCGAGTTCGCCGTAGAGCCGGGCGAGGCGCTTGCCGTCGCCGGTGACGGTGTCGCCCTGCAGGTAGCCGAGGTCGGTGAGCAGGCCGCAGACCCGGTCGAAAGTGCGGGAGATGGTGTGGGTGCGCGAGCGCATCCGGCGTTCGAGGAGTTCGGTGTCGCGGTGCAGGCGGTGGTAGCGCTCGGACCAGCGGGCGTGGTCCTCGCGCTCGTCGCAGCCGTGGCAGGGGTGCTGGCGCAGGGCGGTGCGCAGGCGGCTGATCTCGGGGTCGTCGGCGGCGGCGGCGCGGCCCTTGCGGAAGCGCTCGGGTTCGAGGTGGCCGGCCTTGGTGCGCAGCGCGGAGGCGAGGTCGCGGCGGGACTGCGGGCTGCGCGGGTTGAAGGACTTGGGGATGCGCATCCGGTCCATCGCGGCGACGGGGTGCGGGAAGTCGATCATCGCGAGGCGCTTGACCTGGCGTTCGGCGGTGAGCACCACGGGGCGCGGCCCGTCCTGGAAGTCGGGGTGCCTGGGGCCGCCGCGGCCGTGCCCGTTGCGGCTGACGGGGGGCAGCCCGGGGTCGAGGACGAGGGCGAGCCCGGCGAACTTGCCGGTCGGGACGTGGATGATGTCGCCGGGCTTGAGCTGCTCGATCGCTTCGATCGCGGCGGCGCGGCGCTGGGTGGTGCCTTCGCGGGCGAGTTCGTTCTCGCGGTCCTTGAGTTCGCGGCGCAGCCGCATGTACTCGTCGAAGTCGCCGAGGTGGCAGGTCATCGACTCGCGGTAGCCCTCCAGGCCCTCCTCGTTGCGCTGCACCTGCCGGGCGATGCCGACGACCGAGCGGTCGGCCTGGAACTGCGCGAAGGAGGTCTCCAGCAGTTCGCGGGAGCGGTGCCGCCCGAACTGGCCGACCAGGTTGACGGCCATGTTGTACGAGGGGCGGAAGGAGGACTTGAGCGGGTAGGTGCGGGTGCCGGCCAGGCCGGCCAGCGCCTCGGGGTCGAGCCCGCGCTGCCACAGGACGACGGCGTGGCCCTCGATGTCGATGCCGCGGCGGCCGGCCCGGCCGGTGAGCTGGGTGTACTCGCCTGGGGTGATGTCGGCGTGGGTCTCGCCGTTCCACTTGACGAGCTTCTCCATGACCACCGAGCGGGCGGGCATGTTGATGCCGAGGGCGAGCGTCTCGGTGGCGAAGACCGCCTTGACCAGGCCCTGGACGAACAGCTCCTCGACGACCTCCTTGAACCGGGGCAGCATCCCGGCGTGGTGGGCGGCGATGCCGCGCTCCAGGCCGTCCAGCCACTCGTAGTAGCCGAGGACGTGCAGGTCCTCGTCGGGGATGTCGCGGCAGCGCTCCTCGACGAACTGGCGGACCTTGGAGCGGTCGGCGTCCCGGTTCAGGCGCAGGCCGGAGTTGAGGCACTGCTGCACGGCGGCCTCGCAGCCGGCCCGGCTGAAGATGAAGGTGATGGCGGGGAGCAGGCCCTCGGCGTCGAGCCGGTCGATGACGTCGACCCGGCCCGGCGTCCAGACCCGGCCGGGGCGGCCGGTGGGCATCGAGCGGCCGCGGCCGCGGGCGAACCGGTCGCGGCCGCGGTCGGCCTCGGAGCGGGCGAGGCGGACGAGTTCGGGGTTGACGGCCTTGGCGGGGTTCTTCAGGCTGCCCTTGGGGCGGCCGTCCCGGTCGGGGCTGGCGAACAGGTCGTACATCCGGTTGCCGGCCATCACGTGCTGCCAGAGCGGGACGGGGCGGTGCTCGGAGACGATCACCTCGGTGCCGCCGCGGACGGTGTCCAGCCAGTCGCCGAACTCCTCGGCGTTGGAGACGGTCGCGGAGAGCGACACCAGCGTCACCGACTCGGGGAGGTGGATGATGACCTCCTCCCAGACGGCGCCGCGGAAGCGGTCGGCGAGGTAGTGCACCTCGTCCATCACCACGTAGCCGAGGCCGTCGAGGGCGCTGGAGCCCGCGTACAGCATGTTGCGCAGGACCTCGGTGGTCATCACGACGACCGGCGCGTCCCCGTTGACGGAGTTGTCGCCGGTGAGCAGGCCGACCTTGGCCTGGCCGTAGCGCTTGACCAGGTCTCCGTACTTCTGGTTCGACAGCGCCTTGATCGGCGTGGTGTAGAAGCACTTGCGGCCGCCGGCCAGCGCCAGGTGGACGGCGAACTCGCCGACGATGGTCTTGCCGGAGCCGGTCGGCGCGGCGACCAGGACGCCCTTGCCCTCCTCCAGCGTCCGGCAGGCGCGGACCTGGAAGTCGTCGAGCGGGAAGTCGTACAACTGCTGGAAGCCGTGGAAGGCGGTGGCCTGTTCCCTGGCGCGCTCGCGCGAGGCGGCGTACCGCTCGGCGGGGCTGAGCTGCTCTTCGGGCATGGGGCTGGTAGGCACTGGCGTCACCTGTTCTTCCCGTGGGTGTGGCTGGACGAGAACGCAGACGGCGACGCCTGCGGCTGCGGGGCCGTGGCCTGGGACGGCGACGGGGCGCAGCGGGTGCGTGGGGTGTGGTGATCGAGCATCTCAGCCTGAGATTACCCGTCCGGAGTGACATCAACATCAGACTTTTCCGGCAGTTTCGCAGGTGGCATGCCCGGCTCAGGACGGGTGGGCCCGGCGGGGTCCGCGCGTCCCGGGCCGCTCTCCCGCCGCGTTCCCGTCCCGCGGCTGCAGGAATCGCGTACGCGTGAACTGCTCACATCCCGAATTGCAAATGTCTTCATGTGGTTGGTGAACCGACATCGATCGGCCGTGATCGGACCAGAAAAGAAAGATTCCGATCAACACTCGGCCGCAGTGCGATCCCGTTCCTACAGTCGTGCCGAACCGATCACAGCCACGACAGGAGACAGGCGATGGCCAACCTCGAAACCGCGCTCAAGGAAGCCATGACCATCGAAGGCGCCATCGGGGTCGCCCTGGTGGACTACGGCAGCGGCATGGCGCTCGGCACCCTCGGGGACGGCGGCGAGCTCGACCTGAACGTCGCCGCGGCCGCCAACACGGACCTCGTCCGTGCCAAGATGCGGGCGATGGAAATGCTCAACCTCCACGACGACGGCATCGAGGACATCCTGGTCACCCTGACCGGCCAGTACCACCTGATCCGGCCGCTCACCACGTCCAGCGGGCGCGGCCTGTTCCTGTACCTCGCGCTCAACCGCACCCGGTCCAACCTGGCGATGGCCCGGCACCAGTTGAAGCGGATCGAGTCGACGCTGGAGGTCTGAGCGCGGGACGGCGGCCCGCGTGCCGCCGGAAAAGGGGAGGAAGCATGCCCGTACCGCTCTACCAGGCCAAGGCCGAGTTCTTCCGGATGCTCGGCCACCCGGTGCGAATCCGGGTGCTCGAACTGCTCCAGGCCGGACCGACCCCGGTGCGCGACCTGCTGCCCGAGTTCGACATCGAGCCGTCGAGCCTCTCCCAGCAGCTCGCCATCCTGCGCCGCTCCGGCCTGGTGACCGCGACCCGCGAGGGGTCGACGGTGGTGTACGCCCTGGCGGGCGCGGACGTCGCCGAGCTGCTGCGGACGGCCCGGCGGATACTCACCGAACTGCTCGCCGACCAGGGCATGCTGCTGGAGGAGCTCCGCGCCGCCCGCTGAACGCGCTCAGGGGAGCTTCTGCTCGGCCCAGATGACCTTGCCGTCCTCGGTGTACCTGGTGCCCCAGCGCTGGGCGATCTGTCCGACCAGGAACAGTCCGCGCCCGCCCTCGTCGGTGGCGGCGGCGAGCCGGACCCGGGGCGAGGTGCTGCTGGCGTCCGCGACCTGGCAGATCAGGGTCCGCCCGTACAGCAGGCGCACCCGGACCGGGGCGGCCCCGTAGCGGACGGCGTTGGTGACCAGCTCGCTGAGGATCAGCTCGGTGCCGGTCTCCAGCTCCTCCAGGCCCCAGCGGCGCAGCTCGGCGGTGGCCGCGGCGCGGACGGCGGCGACGGCCGCGGGGTCGGAGGGGACCTCCCACTCGACGGTCCGGTCCGCGGGCACGGCCCGGGTGCGCGCGACGAGCAGGGCCACGTCGTCGGCCGAGTCGGTGGGCAGCATCGCCTCCAGGACGGCCCGGCAGGTCTGCTCGGGCGTGCGCCCGGGGTGGGCGAGGGCCGCCCGCAGCCGGTCCAGGCCGACGTCGATGTCCTCGGTGCGGGATTCCACCAACCCGTCGGTGTAGAGGACGAGTTGGCTCCCCTCGGGGATGTCGAGCTCCACGGTGGTGAAGGGCAGCCCGCGCAGGCCGAGCGGCGGTCCGGCCGGGGTGTCGGGGATGTCGACCGTGCCGTCGGGGCGGACCAGGACGAGCGGGAGGTGTCCGGCGCGGGCGAGCTGGCAGCGGCGGGAGACCGGGTCGTAGATCGCGTAGAGGCAGGTCGCGCCGATGATCGCGCCCTCCCGGCCGCCCGCCGTCTCCTCCTCGTCGATCTGGGCGACCACCGCGTCGAGGTGGGTGAGCAGTTCGTCGGGGGGCAGGTCGAGCATCGCGAAGTTCCGCACGGCGGTGCGCAGTCGGCCCATGGTGGCGGCGGCGTGCAGGCCGTGGCCGACCACGTCGCCGACGACCAGGGCGACCCGGGCGCCGGAGAGCGGGATGACGTCGTACCAGTCGCCGCCGACCCCGGCGTGCGCGGGCAGGTAGCGGTGGGCGGCCTCGACGGCCTCGTGCTCGGGCAGGTCGCGGGGCAGCAGGCTGCGCTGGAGGGTGACGGCGAGCGGGTGGCCGCCGCTGATGGCGGCGGCGAGCTGTTCCTGGCTGGTGTACCGGGCCTCGAACAGGCCGTTGTTGCGGCCCAGCCGGAGGACGGCGATCCGGTCGGCGACGGCCTGGACGTCGTCCAGGTTGTGGCTGACCACGATCACGGCGCGGCCCTCGTCCCGCAGGCGGCGGATCAGGCCGAGCACCCGGACGGTCTGCTCCACGGTGAGCGCGGCGGCCGGCTCGTCGAGGAGCAGCAGGTCGGGCTCGGTGAGCACGGCCCGGGCGATGGAGACCGACTGCCGCTGGTCCATGGTGAACGTCCCCACCGGGGTCCGGACGCTGGGGAGGTTGATGGAGAGCCGCTCCAGCAGCGCACAGGAACGTTTCTCCATTTCGATCTCGCGGAGTACCCCGAACCGGCGCAGCTCGCGGCCGAGGTACAGGTTGGCCACGGTGTCCAGCCGGTCGACGAGCGACTGCTCCTGGTAGACGGTGGCGATGCCGAGCCGCTGGGCGTCGGCGGGTCGGCGCAGGACGACCGGGCGGCCCTGCCACTCGGTGTGCCCCGCGTCCGCGGGCGCGGCCCCGGAGACGACCTTGACCAGGGTGCTCTTGCCCGCCCCGCTGTCGCCGACCAGGCCGAGCACCTGGCCGCGCTCCACCCGGAGGTCGACCGCGTCGAGGGCCCTGACCACGCCGTAGTGCTTGGTGATCCCGCGCAGGGACAGCAGCGGCACCCGGGGCACTGGCCCACCTCCACAATCCTTCGCGGCCCGTCGACCCTCCCGGACACCGGCCCGCCGGGGTGCCCGCGCACGGGCTCTCCACCCTCGCACCGGCGGCGCGGACGGCGGCGGCGGGACACGCGCGGGCAACCCGTTCGGCGGGTCAGCAGGTCAGCGGGTCAGCGGGTCAGCAGGTCAGCAGGCCGGTCACGTAGTTCATGTTCGTGCCGTAACCGGCGAAGGTGCCCCACTCCCCGGCCTGGAGGGTCAGGCAGGGTGCGCTCTGGCCGTCGGTGTACTGGACGGTGACGCTGACGGCCGTGTCGCAGCCGTTGGCGACCTGGGTGTAGCGCCAGCTGGAGTAGTACTGGACGCACGCCGGAGGGGCGGTGCCCTCAGTGCTTTCGGCGGCCGAGGCGGACGGGGCGGCGGCGAGCGGGAGCAGCAGGCCGGTCGCGGCGACGACGGCGAGGACGAGGGGGCGGGGTGCGCGGCGGAGGGAGGGTGAGTTCTTCATGGCCCGAACCCTGCACCGACTCCAAAATCTTGCGCAAGTTGCTGAAAGTATTTTCAGCCATCTTCGACCCGCGACCGGACGGCCGGGTGCCAGGTGCCGGGCGCCCGGCACTCTGAGCTTGACCGGCCCCGCGTAGTACTTGCAGCAGCCGCCGTCGGACGCCTCGTGATGGTCGCTCCGCCGCTCGATGCGCCCCCGCTACCGGGTGATCAGCCCGGCCAGGCCGTCGGCCAGCCGCAGGTACTCCTCGGGGCGGTTGTAGAGCTGGGCGCTGATCCGCAGGATGCCGCCGCCCTGCCAGGGGCGGACCGCGATCCGGGTGTTCAGGGCACGGCGGACGGCCACCATCAGGGCCTTCGCGGCGTGCTCCCGCTCGGCGACGCCGGGCGGCAGCCGGACGGCGCGCATGCCCAGGCCGGGCAGTTCCGGCAGCGCCCGCAGTCCGGCCCGTTCGACCAGCAGGCGCCGGCCGTGGGCGGCCAACGCGTCGTTGTGGGCGCGCAGTCGGTCGGCGCCGATCCGGTCGAGCAGGGCGAGTCCGGCGGGGGCGGCCAGCCAGGGGGTGTAGTCGAAGGTGCCGCGCCACTCGACCCGCCGGGGGAAGCCGCGGTCGTGCTCCCACGAGTAGGTCAGCGGGCGCACCCGGGGGCGCCAGGAGCGTTCGACGGCGAGGACGGCGGCGGCGCGCGGGGCGAAGGCCCACTTGTGCAGGTTGCCGACCCAGAAGTCGGCGCCGCCCGCCGCGCCGCCGAGGTCGACCGGGAGGGCGCCGGGGGCGTGGGCGGCGTCGACCACGGTGGTGACGCCGCGGGAGCGCAGTTCGGCGAGCAGCGCGGGGGTGGCGACGGCGCGGGCGGTGGGCGAGGTGACCAGGTCGAGGACGGCGACCCTGGTGCGCGGGGTGACGGCGGCCAGGACGCGTTCGGCGACGGCCTCCGCGTCGGGGGCGTGCGGGGAGATCCGCACGCAGCGCACCACGGCCCCGGCCTCGGCGGCGCGGCGTTCGGCGGCGCGGGTGACCACGCCGTAGCCGTGGTCGGTGACCAGGACCTGGTCGCGTTCGCCGAGCGGGATCGAGTCGAGGGCGACGGCGACGCCCTCGGTGACGTTGCTGATCAGGGCGAGCCGGGAGGGGTCGCCGCCGAGGGCGGCGGCGATCTCGGCGCGGGCGCGGGCGATCCGGTCGGGGGCGTCGAGGAAGAAGCCGTCGGGGTCGCTCTCCATCTCGGCGCGCAGCTCGGCCTGGCGGCGCTGGACGGGGACGGGCAGGGCGCCGTAGGAGCCGTGGTTGAGGTGGGCGGTGCCCGGGTCGAGGGTGAACAGGGCGCTGCCGCCGCGCAGCGGGGCGGGCCGGTCGGTGCCGGTGGTGGTGCCGCCGGGCCGGTCGGTGCCGGTGGCGCCGCCGGCCCAGTCGCCGTGGGCCGTCGGCCGGGCCGGTGCCGTGCGCGGGTTCCCCGGATCCTTCATCTCCATCCTCCGAATGCTGTGTGACATTTCACACTGCATACTTCTAGCCGAACCGGACCCGGCACGGCAACCATCGGCGGGTGACTCACACCGACCCCTACCTCGCGCTGAGCGCCGCCACCGGCCGTTTCGGCTACGGTTCCCCCCGCGCGGTCACCCTCGCCGCCGACGCGAGCCGCGCCCTGTTCCTGCGCTCCACCGGCGCCACCGACCCGGTCGAGCGCCTCTGGATGTACGACCCGGCCACCGGCCGGGAGCGACTGGTGGCCGACCCGGCGGCCCTCGTCCCGGGGCGCACCGGCGCCGCCTCGGCGCTGCCGCCGCTGGAGCGCCGACTGCGCGAGCGGATCCGGCTGTGGGCGCCCGGCATCGGCTCCTTCGCCGCCACCGACGACCTCGCACAGGCCGTCTTCGCCCTGGACGGCCGGGTCTTCCGGTGCGACACCGCCACCGGCACCAGCACCGAACTCCCGGTGGCGGCACCGGCGTTCGACCCCCGCCCGAACGCCGACGGCTCGGTGGTCGCGTACGTCGCCGACGGGGCGCTGCACCTGACCCCGGGCGGCCGGATCAGCCCGGCGGACGGCGCGCTGTGGGGCGTGGCCGAGTTCGCCGCCCAGGAGGAGCTGGGCCGGCTGCGCGGCCACTGGTGGGCGCCGGACGGCACCGCCGTGCTGGCCGCCCGGGTCGACGAGTCCGCGCTGCCGCTGCGGCACTTCGCCGACCCGGCGCACCCGGAGCGGGCCGCCGAGTCCTTCGCCTACCCGCAGGCCGGCGGCCCGAACGCGGACGTCCAGCTGTGGGTGCTGCGCCCGGGCGGCGCGGCGACGCGACTGCGCTGGGACGCCGAGCAGTTCCCGTACCTGACGGCGGCGGGCTGGGAGGGCGACGGCGAGATCCTGCTGACCGTCGCGGACCGGCTGCAGCAGAACGTGCTGCTGCTGAGCGCCGATCCGGCCACCGGCGCGACCCGCGAACTGAGCCGCACCGAGGACGAGTTCTGGGTCGACCCGCTGCCCGGCACCCCGCTGCGGCTGGCCGACGGCCGGGTGCTGACCTCCGCCGACACCCCGGCCGCCCGCGGGGTCGCGCTGGACGGCAAGATCCTCACCGACGAGCGCCTGCAGGTGCGCCGGGTGGTCGGCCCGTGGCGCGACGGCCGGCTGCTGATCGAGGCGGGCGACGGCGACCCGGCCGACCAGCACGTCTTCCTGCTCGACCCGGACACCGGCGCGCTGGAGAAGCTCACCGGGGGCGCGGGCGTGCACGCGGTGGCCGCCCACGCCGGGGACGCGCTGCTGCTGACCTCGGCCTCGCCGGACGGCGTCCGCCGCGAGCTGCGAACGGCCGCGGGCCGCACCGACCTTCCCGACCTGGCGGCCGAACTCCCCTACCGCCCGCGGCCGTTGCTGGCCCGGGTGACCGAACTCGGCCTGCCCACGGCGGTGCTGTACCCGCAGGGGCACCGGAGCGGCCGCAAGCTGCCGGTGCTGCTGGACGTGTACGGCGGCCCGGGCTTCCAGGTGGTCGCCAACGAGCCGCGCCGCTGGCAGTTCAAGCAGTGGTGGGCCGACCAGGGCTTCGCCGTGGTGACGGTGGACAACCGGGGCACCCCGTTCGTCTCGCCGGACTTCACCCGGGCGATCTTCCGCCGCTTCTCGCAGGTCGCGCTGGACGACCAGGTGGCCGCCCTGCAGGCGCTCGGCGCCGCCCACCCCGATCTGGACCTGCGGCGGGTCGGCGTGCGCGGCTGGTCGTACGGCGGCTACCTCGCGGCGCTCGCGGTGCTGCGCCGCCCGGACGTGTTCCACGCGGCCAGCGCGGGCGCCCCGCCGACCGACTTCCGGCGGTACGACACCGCGTACACCGAGCGCTACCTCGGCCTGCCGCAGGACAACCCGGCCGGGTACGCGGCGGACTGCCTGATCGACGACGCGCCGGGGCTGAGCCGTCCGCTGCTGCTGATCCACGGCCTGGCGGACGACAACGTGCACCCCTCGCACACCCTGCTGCTGTCCGAGGCGCTGACCAGGGCGGGCCGGGAGCACTCCGTGCTGGCGCTGCCCGGGGTGAGCCACATGACGCCGGACGGGGTGCTGGAGCAGGTCGCCGTGCAGGAACTCGCCTTCCTACGCCGGGAACTGGGCGCCACCCCTTCCCCGTGACAGATGACATGTGAAATATTACCGGCCATCCGTTTGTCCACCCCTCTAGAGGAGCGGGTCACTTGCGCAGACTTCCCACAGCCCTCATGGCTGCGCTGACCACCGGCGCGATAGCACTGACCAGCACCCCCGCCTTCGCCCACCCCGCCGCCCCCGCCGCCGAGTTGACGGACCGTCAGGGCGCGGACGGCGCGGAGGCGCCGCCCTCCCCGGTGCCGCCGCAGGAGAGGGCCCGGCAGGCCCTCCGGGCGCAGGCCCTGGAGCAGGTCAACCAGGGCCGGGTCGCCAAGGACGGCAGGTCCGCCCCGGCCAAGGTGAAGATCGGCCGCGACTACGTCCAACTGGCCAGGCAGCGCACCGACAAGGTGTTCGTGATCCTGGCCCAGTTCGGCGACCAGGTCGACACCACCACCCAGTACAACGGGCAGGCCCGCTACGGCGGCACCCCCGGCCCGCGGCACAACGCGATCCCGAAGCCGGGCAAGGACGACACGCACACCTACTGGGAGAGCGACTTCGGCCGCGACTACTACCAGAAGATGTTCTTCGACGACACGCCCGGCGCCAACTCGATGCGCAACTTCTACCGCACCCAGTCCTCGGGCCGCTACGACCTCCAGGGCACCGTCTCCGACTGGGTGACCGTGCCGTGGAACGAGGCCCGCTACGGCTCCAACAAGGGCCCGCAGGGCGGCGGCGCCTGGACGCAGGCCCAGGAGTTCGTCCGGGACGCCACCAAGGCGTGGTACGACGGCGAGCTCGCCAGGGGCCGCACCCCGGCCGACGTCCGGGCCGAGCTCGCGCAGTACGACACCGAGGACCGCTACGACCACGACAAGGACGGGAACTTCGACGAGCCGGACGGCTACCTCGACAACGTGGTCGTGGTGCACGCCGGCGTCGACGAGACCTGGGGCGGCGGCGCCCAGGGCGCCGACGCCCTGTGGGCGCACCGCAGTTGGGCCTTCCCGGACCCGACCGGGCGGACCGGCCCGGAGGGGAACCGGATCGGCGGCACGCCGGTCGGCGACTCCGGCTTCTACGCCTACGACTACGTGCAGGCGGGCGAGAACAGCGGCGTGGGCCTGTTCGCCCACGAGTTCGGCCACAACCTCGGCCTGCCCGACCTGTACCCGACCGGCGGCGGCGACAACTCGGTCGCCTTCTGGTCGCTGATGTCCTCGGCCTCCTACCTGGGCCGGGGCAGGAACACCACCGGTGAGTACCCGGGCGACCTGGACGCCTGGAGCAAGCTGCAACTGGGCTGGCTCGACTACGACGAGGCGCGGGCCGCGACCCGCTCCAGCCACACCCTGGGCGTCAGCGGCTACCACACCGACCAGGCCCAGGCCGTCCTGGTGCACCTGCCGCCGAGCACCACCACCACCGCGCTGGCCGCCCCGTACGAGGGCGGCGCGCAGTGGTGGAGCGACACCGGCGACGCCATGGACGCCTCGCTCTCCCGCACCGTCGACCTGACCGGCGCCGCCTCCGCGGCCGCGCTGGACGCGGCCGCCTGGTGGGACACCGAGCAGGACTACGACTTCTTCTCGGTCGAGGCGTCGGCCGACGGCGGCAGGAGCTGGACGCCGCTGCATGGCACCGTCGACGGGCGGCCGATCGGCGACACCACCGCGCTGACCCCCGGCCTGAGCGGCAGCTCGGGCGGCTGGCGGCAGCTGCACGTCCCGCTCGACGCCTACCTGGGCAGCAGCGTGCAGGTGCGCTTCCACGTCACCTCCGACTCCAACACCCACGGCAGGGGCGTGCTGGTCGACGCGGTGCGGCTGACCGCCGACGGCGGGTGTGTCCAGTGACTGGTGTATCTGGTGTTGTGTGAGTTACCGTCGGCCGATGGAGAGTCGGCCGTCGAAGGCGATGTCGAAGGCCTGGAGTGCGGGCTTCCATCGCATGGTCCAGCGTTTGCGGCCGGTGCCAGTGGGGTCCAGGCTCATGACGGCCATGTAGACGCATTTCAACGCGGCCTGCTCGTTCGGGAAGTGCCCCCGGGCGCGGACGGCCTTGCGTATGCGGGCGTTCACGCTCTCGATCGCGTTGGTCGTGCAGACGACCCGGCGGATCTCCGCGTCGAACTGGAGGAACGGCACGAACTCGGCCCAGGCGTTCGACCAGAGCCGAACGATCGCCGGATACTTGGCGCCCCATTCCTCCTGGAACTCCAGGAAGCGTTCCTCGGCCGCGTCGGCGGTCGGCGCGGTGTAGATCGGCTTGAGCGCGCGGGAGATCTTGTCCCAGTCCTGGCGGGCCGCGTATCGAAACGATGCCCGCATGAGGTGGACCACGCAGGTCTGGGTGATGGCCTGCGGCCAGACCGTGCCGATGGCGTCCGGCAGGCCCTTGAGGCCGTCGCAGACGACCATGCACACGTCTTCGACGCCGCGGTTCCTGATCTCGGTGAGGACCTGGAGCCAGTACTTGGCGCCCTCGCCGCCGTCGCCGGCCCACAGACCGAGGATGTCGCGGGTGCCGTCCACGGTGACGGCCAGGGCGACGTAGATCGGCCGGTTGGCGACCTGCCCGTCGCGGACCTTCACGTGGATGCAGTCGATGAAGATCACCGGGTAGATCGCGTCGAGCGGGCGGTTCTGCCATTCGGCCATTCCGTCCATGACCTTGTCGGTGATGGTGGAGATGGTCGACTTGGACACGCTCGCCCCGTAGACCTCGGCCAGGTGCGCGGAGATGTCACCGTTTGTCAGTCCCCGCGCGGACAGGGACAGGACCATCTCGTCGACGCCGGACAGCCGCCGTTGGCGCTTCTTGACGATCTGCGGCTCGAAGCTCCCCTCGCGGTCACGTGGAACGTCGATCTCGACCGGGCCGACCTCGGTCAGCACGGTCTTGGAGCGGACGCCGTTGCGGCTGTTGCCGCTGCCCGCCCCGGCTTTGTCGTGCTTCTCGTAGCCGAGGTGGTCGGTGATCTCGCCCTCCAGGGCGGACTCCAGCACGCGCTTGGTCAGCTGCTGCAGCAGCCCGCCCTCGCCGGTCAGCTGGAGCCCGCTCGCGCGGGCCCGGTCGACCAGCTGCCCGATCAACTGCTCATCCAGGACGTCCGGCGCCAGCTCGACCGGCCGGACCTCTTCAACCGCCTCAACCGAGGCGATCACGTCGCTCATCAGGTGCTCTTCCTTGATCAGGAGATACACCGGTCACCGTACAGACCCTGCCCGCCTGTTCGGGCGGGGCGGGTCTCACTAGCCGTCGACCTGGTGCAGCTAGTGACATGAGTCGGAGATTCTTGGGTAGTTCTCCCAGCCTCCGGCCTTCGAGCCAACGGTTCCAAGTCGAGCCCCAACCTGGTGAGAAGCGGGCGCGGCTGCCGGTCAATCGAAGGAGAGATCTACCTAAAGATTTCCGACTCAGGACACTAGATGCCGTCAAGCGGCTCTGAGTTTTGGTTCTGGCGCAGCTTCCGGTTGCGGTTGGCGATCTCGTAGATCTGCGCGGTGCCGCTCTCGGAGCCCGCCGGGATCAGCTTCCACTGCTGGTGGTGGGCACCGAAGCCTTCGTAGGCGCGTTGCACCGCCGCCGCCCCGGCCGCCATCGCGGAGTGCGGCATGCGCCGGCACCGCCTCTGCACTGCTTGTTCGGTTGCCTGCTGACGGGGCTGACCGCCCCTCGATCAGGCCTGCGCGTCGAAGCCGGTGGCCCAGTAGCGGCCGTGGAGTCCCAGGTCGAGCAGCATGCGCACGACCTCTTCCACAGGGAGGGGCAGGGTCTCCTGTTCCGTCCACCAGTGCAGGACGGCGATCTGTTCCCCTACCCAGACACGGGCGAGCAGGTCGGGGTCGATGCGAGGGGTGACCTCGTTGCGCTTGGCCCGGTCGCGGAATTCATCGGCCGTGGCGCGGGCGAGGGCGTCTGTGAACGTCTGGAGCGGCTTGCCGTCGCCTTCGCCGCGCAGCACGATCCGGTAGACGTCACGCCGCTCGCGGGCGTGACGGAGCATTTCCAGGACGGGTTTGCCGGTGAAGCCGATGTAGCTGTCGGAGACGACGGGTCGCAGTCGCTCGGTGAGTTCCTCAAGCAGGTCGGCGGTCACCCGGGCGAACAGGTCTTCCCGGTCGCGGAAGTGACTGTAGAAGGTGGCGCGGCCCACGTCGGCACGCTCGGTGATGTCTTCCACGGTCAGCGAGCTGAAGCCGCGCTCAAGGACGAGAGCCACCAATGCGTCGCTCAGGTTTCGGCGCGTTCTCCGCGTGCGTCGGTCCTCGGCCATGCCTCCCCCTCCAGTCTCCTGCTGTCCATCTCGAGTCTACTTCACCCTTGACAGTCGATCGCTTACTGAACAAGCTGTCCGTAATTGCTCATCATGCCTCAGACCTGGAGCGCACGTCCGCTCGGCTGGAGAACATCCATGAACCTCGGCACCTATCTCGCCCGCAGTGCCCGCTACTGGCCCAACCAGGAGGCGCTGGTCTGCGGGAAGCGGTCCTGGACATACGCGCAGCTGGATACGGCCGCCAACAACCTGGCATCCGCACTCCTGGCCCGCGGGTTGCGTCCCGGTGACGCGGTCGCCTCGCTCGCCTGGAACCGCGGCGAGCTGGTGGAGGTGGAGTTTGCGCTCTACAAGGCCGGGCTGGTGCGCGCGCCGATCAACGCCCGTCTTGGCCGCGGAGAAATCACCCACATCCTGCGCTATGCCCCGGTACGCGTCCTGATCTTCGACGGTGCGCATCGGGAAGACGCCCTCGCCGCGATCGCCGAGGCGGGTACGGACTGTCTGCCCGTAGAGCTCGACGGTGCAACGGATGCCGCGAAGGCAGGCCTGTCCTACGCCGGACTGCTCGCCGAGGGAGGCGATGCCCCGGTCGCCGTCGAGGTCGGTGAGGACGAGCCGTGTGTTCTGAACTTCACCTCCGGCTCGACCGGTGCGCTCAAGGCCGCCGTGCAGACCTTCGGCAATCGGCTGGCCAACATGCGCAAGCTGCTGATGAATGACGAGTCGAGGCCCGGCCCCGGTACCCGTTACCTCGCCTGCGGCCCCATCACCCATGCCACCGGCATGGGCTTGCTGGCCGGTGTGTTCGGCGGATCGACCACGCACATCCTGCGGACCTGGAGCCCAGAGGCGTTCTTGGACACAGTGGAGAAGGAACGGATCACCACCACGTTCCTGGTGCCGGCGATGCTCAACATGGTGCTGTCCCAACCGGGCGCGGCTGAGCGGGAGCTGTCCAGCCTCACCAGCGTCCGCATAGGCGGAGCGCCCATCTCGCCGCAGCGGCTGCGCGACGCTGTGGCACTGTTCGGGCCAGTGGTTGCCCAGGGGTACGGGCTCGGGGAGACCACCAGCGTCGTCGCCGGGCTGATGAGCCAGGACATCGCGCGTGCCATCACCGACGACCCGGAACTGCTGCAGTCGTGCGGTCGTGCTTCGTACGACACCGAGATCCGGGTCGTGGACGAGAGCGGCCATGAGTGCGCGGCGCGCGAGGTCGGTGAGGTCATCGTGCGCGGCCCCGACTGTGTACGGGAGTACTGGAAGGACCCGGAGCTGTCCGCCGAGACCTTCCGTGACGGCTGGGTGCACACCGGTGACCTGGCCTGGATGCGCGAGGACGGCTATCTCTTCCTCGTCGACCGCAAGAAGGACATGATCATCTCGGGCGGGTTCAACATCTACTGCACCGAGGTCGAGGCCGCCCTCTACGAACACCCGGCCGTGCAGGAAGTCTGCGTCGTCGGCGTGCCCGACGAGCAGTGGGGCGAAGCCGTCAAAGCCGTGATCGTGCCCCACGAGCAGAGCGCGGTCACCGAGGACGAGCTGATCGCGTTCTGCGCCGAGCGCCTGGACAGCTTCAAAAAGCCCCGCTCGGTCGTCTTCACCGGCGAACTGCCGCACAACCGCAACGGAAAGCTCGACCGCAAGGCCGTGCGCGAGCCGTTCTGGGCCGACGCCGCCCGCCGCGTCAACTGAAGCACCTTCCCGGAACGAGGAGAGAGACCCCCATGACCTTTTCGCTGCGCCCCACCTACCAGGACGCGCGACTGGCCGGCCTTGTCGACAAGTTGCGCGCCTATCTGGACGGCGAGTTGGCCGACTACGAGCGCGAACGGGGGATCACTCCGGCCACCCGTCTGACCCGCGCCGACATCGAACCCGTCTGGCAGCGCAGCCGCGAGCTCGGCTTCTACGGAATCCACCTGTCCGAGGAGTACGGCGGGCAGAACCTGACGTACACCGAACTCGCCGCGCTCAAGGAGGAGATCGGAGCGAGCGGCCGGGTCCTCGGTCACAGCGTGCTCGGTGACATGGGCGGGCCGCTGCGGGCTGGCGACATTCTGCGCCATGCCACCGACCACCAGCTGAACACCTACTTCCTGCCCGTGGTGCGCGGCGAGCGTGCCTGCTGCTTCTCGCTCACGGAGACCGACGCGGGCTCCGACGTGCGCTCCATGCGCACCACCGCCGTCCGCGACGGAGACGACTACCTGCTGACCGGCCACAAGGTGTTCTCCTCGGCCGGCCCGTTCGCCGACTTCGCCATAGTGGTGGCCCGCATGGCCGGCACCGGTGAACAGGAGGGCGACAAAACGAAGTTCTCCGCCTTCCTCGTCGATCTCGACAGCCCCGGCTGCCGCGTCGAGGACGGCGCCACCCCGATGTCCGGCGAGCACATCGAGAGCGACATCATCCTGGACAGCTGCCGTGTGCCCGCCCGCAACCTGCTGGGCGAGGAGGGCAAGGGCATGCGCATCGCACTCGGCCGCGTCACCACCAACCGGCTACTGCACTGCCCCACCGCCCTGGGCATCGCCCGCCGCGCCCTCGACCTGACCCTGGACCGCACCCGCACCCGCAAGGTCGCCGGCGGCCAGCCACTGCTCGCCCTGCAGGCCATCCAGCACAAGGTCGCCGACATGGCCACCGAGTTCTACGCCGCGCGCTCCATGACCTACGCCGCGCTGGCAGCGCTGGACCGCGGTGAGGACGCGCGCACTGAAGCCTTCATGTGCAAGCTCTTCGTCGCCGAGTCCGCCTTCCGCATTCTCGACGAAGCCGTCCAGATCCACGGCAAAGAGGGCCTGACCCAGGGCAACGAAATCGAGTTCCTCTTCCGCAAGATCCGTATGTTCCGCATCCTGACCGGCACGTCGGAGATCCAGCGCAACGGCATAGCCCATGGCTTGGCTTTCCTCGCCTGAGCCGGCACGCCCGCCCACCGGCCCACGCTGGAAAACCAACGGCTTGGTCGGCGGGCACAGCCCGGATCCGGCGCCGCAGGAGGTGGCCCGTACGGACCAGCCACCGACCCTGACGCAACTGCCGCCCGACATCCATGACGTCGGTGATAGCCACGCCCGCGCATTCCTGCCGGGCGCCGCCGCCCCACCGCGGACGAAAGAACCGACAACGCCATCCCGCCCGAGGAACCGGGCGGCGGCTACACCACTGGCACGCCCGGGAGGGCGCCCGCCCCGGCTTCCTGCCCGCAGGTTCAGCGACCTGTAACGGCCACATTCATGGAGAGGGACCTCATGACCGCGGATACAGCGGGATCCGCCGCGCCTCCCGGGCGCGGACCACATGGCTCCCACGGAAAGAACCTGACGCTCCTGACGCTGTCCACGGCGATGGACAACGCCGAGAGCAGCGTGACCACCGTCCTCTTCCCCCTCATGCGCGAGGCGATGGGCCTCACCTCCTCGGCGCTCGGCACCCTGGTGGCCGTCGCCAAGATCGTGGGGATGCTCGCGGGTATCCCGTGGGTGCTGTTGGCCCGCAGGTTCCGGCGCAAGACCGTGCTTGCCGTGTGCTCCGGCTTCTGGGGCATCTGGGTCATCCTGGCCTCGCTGGCAGGCAACTTCACACAGTTCGTCGTTCTCTACGGCATCGCGGCCGCTGGGTTCGCCGGGGCCGGACCCATCGCCTTGGAGATTCTCGGCGATCTCTACGAGGACAATCGCCGCGGCCGGGCAACGGGCCTGCTGTATGGCGGCGTCGCCCTGATCGCCGGCGTGAGTGCGCCCTTGTTCGGTCGCCTCTCCCATCTGGACAACGCGTGGCGTTACGGCTATCTGGCCTCGGGTGTGATGTGCCTGGTCGTGGGTGTGCTGATCCTGGCGTTCCTGGACGACCCGAGACCGGCCGCACCCCAGCCGCTCGCAGGCGCCGTGGCCATCGAGGACAAGGCCCGCACCCTACGCAGCGGACTGCGGGAGCTGGCCGCCATTCGCACCTACCGCCTCATCCTTGTGCAACGGCTGTGCTCGGGCCAGAACGTCATGATGAGCTTCGGCGTGGTCTTCCTGGTCGAGGAGCGCGGCTTCTCGACGGCCACCGCGTCGGTGGTCGCGCTCCCGTTCGCGCTCGGCTATCTGTGTGGAACCCTTGCGGGCGGGCGCATCAACGACCGCCTGCATCAGCTGCGGCCTCTGAGCGGCCGGGTCGTCATGCTCCAGATCAGTCAGCTGGCCTTCGCAGGCGCCGCGCTGATCTGCCTCCAGGCGGCCTGGCACAGCATCGGTTACTTCGTCGCGATCTTCGCCGTGCTCGGACTCTTGCAAGGTCAGGTCCCCGTCGTCAACCGGCCGCTGATCATGGCCGTGGTCCGTCCCGAACTGCGGGCCCTGGCCTTCGCGATATCGGTCTCGACGGTCGAAGCCTTCGCCTACGCCGGCTACGCGCTCCTCACCGGCTTCCTGAGCGATGCCATCGGCCTGCAGAACGCACTGCTCATCGTGACGGTATTGCTGACGGCGTGCAACGGACTGGCCTCGGCAGCTCTGTACCGGCCCTACGCACGCGACAGCACAGCCCTCCTCAAGATCTCGCGCGAGGCCACGCCCGCCACCGACACGGGGAAAGACATCCCCGCCACTCCCTGACCCCGGCCGCCCCTCCCAGCACCACAGATGAAGGAACCACCGCCAGCATGAACCCCACCACATCCAGCGCCCTCATCGTCCGCAACGGCCCCCTCATCGACGGCACGGGCGCCGCCCCGGTCGCCGACGGAACGGTCCACGTCGTCGACGGCCGCATCACGTGGGCCGGCCCCGCCGCCGCCGCACCCCCAGAGCCGCAGGGCGCCCGCGCGATCGATGCCCAAGGTGGTGCCATCCTGCCCGGCTTCATCGACTGCCATGTACACCTCGCGGCGCCCGGCGGAGAAATGAGCCGCGCACAGCTCGCGGCGATGCCTGCCTCCCTGCGCACCCACCTGACCACGCCCCGCCTGCACGACACCCTGATGTCCGGCGTGACCACCGCACGCGACCTTGCAGGTCTCGACGCCGGCTTCAAGCAGGCGGTGGACCGCGGCCTGGTAGCCGGTCCGCGCCTGCTCGTCGCCGTAGCGATGATGTCGCCGACCGGCGGCCACGGCGACTTCCGCATGCCGACGGACAACGGCCCTACCGAGCCCTCCGTCAGCCGCCTTGCCGACGGCACCGCGCAGTGCGCACGCGAGGCCAGGAACCTGCTGCGGCAGGGCGCCGACCTCATCAAGATCGCGGCCTCGGGCGGTGTGGGAAGCCCCACGGACCAGCCGGACGACGAGGGCTTCACCGAGGCGGAGATCCGTACCGTCGTCGAGGTGGCACGCGCGCACCGCGGCAAGCGGGTCGCCGCCCACGCCCAGGGACGTGGCGGGATCCTCAACGCACTGCGCGCCGGAGTCGACAGCATCGAACACGGTTACGAAATCGACGACGAGATCATCGACCTGATGTTGGCCCAGGGCACGTTCCTCGTGCCCACGCTGTCCACCGCCACCACGAGCTTCGACCCGGCTGTCACCCCGGCGTGGACCGTGGCCAAGAAGAAGCAGTGGCAGGCGCGCGCGCTGGCCGCGATCCCCCGTGCCGTCGAGCGCGGCGTGAAGATCGCCATGGGCACGGACTGCGGTATCTCTGCCCATGGCAACAACCTGCGCGAGCTGGGGCACCTCGTCGACTGCGGCATGTCGCCGATGAACGCGATCCTCGCGGGCACGTCGGTGGCCGCAGAACTCCTTGGCCTGTCGGCCGACATCGGCACCCTCGAGGCAGGCAAGCGCGCCGACGTCGTCATCGCGTCCTGCGACCCACTCGCCGACATCCACAAGCTGGGGGATGCCGCGAACATCTCCGTGGTCATCAAGGACGGCTCGGTCCACAAGAACGCCTTCCAGAACTGAACCGCGACCCGACAGGAGAACCCCACCATGACCGCGGCAACCTCCCTGGCGGCGACGGCACATGCCCTCGCCGCAGACCACGACCACCACGCCATCCGCGCGCTCTACGAGGATCTGCACCGCCACCCCGAGCTCGCGCACGCCGAACACACCACTGCCGCCCGCGCCGCGAAGGAGTTGCAGGCCGCCGGAATCGAGGTGACAAAGAACGTCGGCAGGACCGGAGTCGTCGGGGTACTGCAGAACGGTCCCGGCCGGACCGTGCTGATCCGCGCGGACATGGACGCGCTGCCTGTCCAGGAGGCGACCGGACTGGCCTATGCGTCACGCGTCGCCGGGGTCATGCACGCATGCGGCCACGACGCGCACACCGCGATGCTGGTGGGCGCCGCCCAGGCCCTCGCCCGCGGTCGCCGTCACTGGAGCGGGACGGTGCTCTTCGTCCTCCAGCCGGCCGAGGAAACCGGTGAGGGAGCCCTCGCGATGCGCGCGGACGGCCTGCTGGAGCGGTTCCCTCGCCCCGACGTACTGCTCGCCCAGCACGTCAGCGCCGGACCCGTGGGGCTGGTGGCCCATGTCGAAGGACCGGTCCTGGCAGCCTCGACATCCATCGACATCATCATCCACGGACGCGGCGGCCACGGGTCACGCCCCGACACCACCATCGACCCCATTGTCATCGCCGCCGCCGTGGTCAGCCGGCTGCAGTCGATCGTCGCGCGCGAGATCGCCCCGCGGCACAGCGCCGTCGTCACCGTGGGAAGGATCAAGGCCGGCACTGCGAACAACGTCATTCCCGCGACAGCGGAGCTGGGGCTGTCCGTGCGCTCCACCACGGGCGAGGTCCAGGACCAGATCGTGACAGCGATCCGTCGCATCGTGGCGGGCGAGTGCGCGGCGGCGGGCGCCTCCACCGAGCCCGAGATCCGCATAGTGAAGTCCATGCCCGCAACGGTCAACGACACCGCAACGGCCCGCCGTATCGCGCAAACCCACCGCGAGATGTTCGGCGCCACGCATGTCATCGACCCCGGACCAGCCATGGGCAGCGAGGACTTCTCCGAACTCGCCCTCTGCCCCGACGGCACGTCGATCCCTTACCACTACTGGTTCCTGCCCTCCACCACGGCCGCAGTATGGGACGCAGCTCCGGGCGCGTCACCGCTGGAGAAGTTCGCAAAGGTTCCCAGCGCCCACAGCCCGCACTTCGCCCCCGACCCCGCGGTCCTCAGCCAAGGCGTCGCGGCCATGACCGGTGCGGTACTCGCCGAACTCAACCAGCCGACCTAGCGAGCTCGTGCACGGTAAGCGATGAGACGTCGAGGGCTCTGGCAGGCCTGGTGCTCACCTCTGCCGTCGTGGGTTCAGGTCCGCGGTCTGCTGATGTGACAGCAGGCCGGCGACGGCCTGGACGGTGTCACTGATGTGCTCGCGGCGGCCGAGGTGGCGGGCCAGTGCCCGCCAGTTCTTCAGATGGGCGATGCCGTGCTCGACCCGGCTACGGCGTGAGGAGGTTGCCTTGCGCTGGCGCTCGTACATCTCCTCGTACCAGTCCGGGGCGTTCTTCTTGAACTTGCGGTGCGGTGGTGTGACCACGCGTCCGCCTGTCTGAGTGCCGAGACCCTGGTAGCCCGCATCGGCAGGAATCTCGACTACGGGGCCGCTGGCCAGGAGCTTGACCAGCCCTAACTGACGGGCGTGGGTGATGTCCGCACAGGTGTCGGGCTGCATCACAGCACGCGGCCCTCGCCGTCCGTGACCACCATGGACTTGACGGCGTTCTGCTTGTTCCTCCCGGAGATGAAGGTGTCCCGGTCCTTGCGTCCGGCTGCCGAACGGCTGACTCGATCTCGGTGCCGTCGATGATTCCGGTCTGTTCGCCGGCGCCGAGGTGGTCGACGACCTCGGCCAGGGTCCGCAGCCGGACGCCGGGGCCGATCGTGCACCCCCGCTCGGCGAGCAGGGGCCGCACCTCGCCGATGGCCCGGGTGATGGTGGAGCGGTCCACGCCGAGCCAGCAGGCCAGCATGTCATGGGTGACCCCGTGACGGAGTTGTACGAGCGTGGCCAGGAGCCGATCGACGAACACCAGCCGGTGCTTCGCGCCGGCTCCCACACGCCGCTGCCGCGGCCGGGGCCAGCTTTGCCTGTTGACGCTCATGCCATAACGGGCCCCAGCTCCGCGACGAGTTCAGCGATCACACCGGCCGGCAGGCCCGTGATCCGACGGCTGCTGACGATTGCTGCACGAGTCACGGTCCCCACCACCCCATCTTGATCGACCATCCGTGCCCGACGTCTCACCGCTTACCGTGCACGAGCTCGATAGCAGCCGAGCAGCCTTTGGCAAGGTCGACACGCTGACTTGACAGGGAAGGGCAAGGACGCGGTCAAGCAGCACCCGCGGGCGTACCTGGTGGAGAACCGCCGCTACGCCGGGTACGGCGCCTTCCTGAGGACCGGCCCGTACAACTTCGGCTACGCGGGCGTCGCCGGGAAGACCGGCGTGATCGACACCTACCCGTACCAGGAGGGCGTGCTGGTGTGGCTGTGGGACACCGCCTACGGCGACAACAACACGGTCGACCACCTGGGCGGCGGCCTGATCCTGCCGGTGGACGCGCACCCGAAGGCGCTGCGGTTCGCGGACGGCTCGGTCACCAACGGGCGGTCGCAGCCGTACGACGCGGTCTTCTCGCTGAAGCCGACCACCTCGTTCACCCTGCACAAGGCGGGCGTGGCCACCGCGGTGCCGTCGGAGCCCGCGGTGCCGGCGTTCGACGACCACGCCGGGGTGTACGGCGACCCGGCGATCCCGCAGCTCGGGGTGAAGGTGCCGGACACCAACACCAGGATCGAGGTCGTCCGGGAGACCCAGGGCGGCAGGCTCACCACCATCACGGTGGGTCCGGCCTCCTGACCTGGGCGTGATCTACTGGAACCCGCAGGTCGGCAGCTTGTAAAGACTTCTTTCTAAAGATACCTTTAGAACATGAGCGAAGAGCTGCCGGCCGTCCGGCTCACCGACCCGCGCGCCCTGCGCGCCTACGCCCATCCCACCCGGATGGCACTGGTGGGCCTGCTCCGCCTGCACGGGCCGCTGACCGCGACCCGGGCGGCGGAGCTGCTCGGCACCGAATCGGTGGCGAGCTGCTCCTTCCACCTGCGCCAGCTCGCCAAGTACGGCCTGGTCGAGGAGGCGGGCGGCGGCCGCGGCCGGGAGAAACCCTGGCGCGCGACCGCCGCCTTCACCAGTTGGGACGCCTCCCCCGCCGACCCGGAGCAGGCCGCCGCCACCGAAGCCCTGCAACGGGCCGTGCTGGACGGCTACTTCGCCCGCGCCACCAACTGGCTGCTGCACCGCGGCGCCGACGCCCCCGAGTGGCGCGAGGCGGCCGGCTTCGGCGACAGCGCCGTCCTGGTCACCGCCGAGGAGCTGGCCGAACTCACCGCCCGCATCGAGGAGTTGACCCGCCCCTACGTGGAGCGTCTGGGCGGCTCCGGCCCGCACCCCGCGGGCGCCCGCCCCGTCCAGCTGATCCAGCTCGCCGTCCCCACCGACACCCCGGAGGGGGAAGCGCCGTGACCCTCCTCGACACCCGCCCGGCCGCCGCCGTCCGCCGCCGGATACCCGACCTGCTGCGCGAACCGGCCTTCCGCCGCTACTGGACCGGCCAGACCGTCTCCTCGCTCGGCGACCAGGTCTCCCTGCTGGTGATCCCGCTGATCGCCGTCTCCGTGCTGCACGCCGACGCCGCCCAGATGGGATACCTCTCCGCCGCCGGGTACCTCCCCTACCTGCTGCTCTCGCTGCACGCGGGCGGCTGGGCCGACCGCTACGGGCGCCGCCGCCGGGTGATGATCGCCACCGACCTGGGCCGCGCCGCCGTCCTGCTGACCGTCCCGCTCGCGTACGCGGCCGGGGTGCTGACGCTGGCGCAGCTGTACGCGGTGGTGCTGGCCGTCGGCGCGCTGTCGGTGTTCTTCAACGTCTGCAACCCGCCGCTGTTCGTCGCCCTGGTGCCCGCCGAGCAGTACCTGCGCGGCAACGCGCTGGTCAACGGCAGCCGGGCCGCCACCTACGTGGCCGGGCCCGGCCTCGGCGGCCTGCTGGTGCAACTCCTGGCCGCGCCCCTGGCGCTGGTGGTGGACGCGCTCTCCTTCCTGGCCTCCGCCGCCTTCCTGCGCGGGATCGACCCGGTCGAACCGCCGCCCGCCGCGGAGGGCCGCGGCGGCACCGCCGAGGGCATGCGCTGGATCCGGCGCGACCCGGTGATCCGGGCCACCCTGCTCGGCACCGCCACCGTCAACCTGTTCACCTTCGTCATCGGCGCGCTGTTCGTCCTCTACGCCACCCGGGAACTGCACTTCAGCGCGGGCCTGCTGGGCGCCGTGATGGCCGCCGCCGCGGTCGGCACCCTGCTGGGCGCGGCGGTCACCGGACGGCTCTCGGACCGGATCGGCATCGGCCCGGCCCTGCTGCTGGGCCTGGTGCTCTTCCCCGCCCCGCTGCTGCTGTTCCCGCTGGCGGGCGGCTCGGTCGCCGCCTCCGCGGCGCTGCTGTTCGGCGCCGAGTTCCTCTCCGGCGTCGGCGTGATGATCCTCGACATCACCGCGGGCGCCGTCTTCGCCGCCTGCATCCCCGACGCCCTGCGCTCGCGCGTCTTCGGCGCCTACCAGGCGGTCAACTACGGTGTCCGCCCGCTCGGTTCGCTGCTCGGCGGCTTCCTCGGCAGCGCCCTCGGCCTGCGCCCCGCGCTGTGGATCGCCGCCGTCGGCGCGGTCTGCTCCGGCCTGTGGGTGCTCTTCTCGCCGATCCCCCGGATGCGCGAACTCCCCGTCCAGGACGGCGCGCAGGCCCCGGAGGGCTGAGCCGCCCGCGCCGCGCCGCCTTCACCGCAACACCCCAAGAACCGCGCACCATAGCGCATTCGTGCATATGCCCGAGGGATATGGCGGAAAGTCTCGCCCTCCCGTGGCAGCGCCGGTAGCGTTGCGTCCTGGTCAGACTACCGCAGGTGAAGGCGGTGAAGGCGACGCACCGTGCCCCCGCACGGTGGGGAGGGAACGCAGTACGTGCCCGGGATCGAGGAGTGCCTTGCCGAAGCCATGGGGATCACCGGTGCCCTGGGGGTCAGCCTGGTCGACTGGACCAACGGCCTGGCCATAGGCACCGCCGGTCTCGGCCCCGACGGCGACCACGAGGTCGGCGCGGCCGACGCCACCGAGCTCGCCCGGGCCGTCACCCAGACCCCCTCGTTCGCCGACCCGGACACCGGCGCGCCGCCCGCCGAGGACGTCATCGTCACCTCGGCGGCCAACTACCACCTGCTGCGCTTCGTCCCCGCGCCCTTCGACGCCAACGTCTTCCTCTACCTGCGACTGGACCGGAACACCGCCAACCTGGCGATGGCCCGGCTGCGCCTGGCCGCCATCGCCGACCGGCTGGTGCTCTCCTGATGCGGCCCGCCGACACCCTCGTCCCGACGGCCACCGCCCTCGTCCCACCCGTGCCGCCCGTGCCGCCCGTGCCGCCCGCCCCGTCGATGCCGTCGGTGCCGCCGCTGCTGGTGGCCTCCCCGCTCTCGCTGCGCCGACCGGCGACCGCCGCCGGGCCGTTCGGACCCGCCACCGAGGTCCCCGGCCCGTACCTGACGGCCGGGCCCACCGGACCGGCCGCCGCCCCCGCGGCCGCCCGGCACCGGACCCACGCCGCCCCGCTGCCGCGCCGCCGCCGCTCCAGCTGCGCGCCCGCCACCACCTTCGAGGCCGCGCTGACCGACCTGGCCGCGGACGGCTCCACCGGCGCGCTGCACGGCCCCGGCGGCGCGGTGCACCTGGCGGGCGGGCTGGTGGTGCACGCCGAGGCGCCCGCCGCGGCGACCGTCGGGCACCTGCTGACCGGCGCCGGACGGATCACCGTGCGCGCGTGGGAGGACAGCCTGCTGCTGGGCGCCGGGCGGCTCGCCGAGTACCTGCTGGACAGCGGCCTGGTCGGCGCGGGCGAGCTCGAACTCGCCCGGCTGGCCGCCACCTTGGACGGCGCGCAGCAGGCACTGGCCCAGCCCGACGGCGAGCTGCGCTTCGACCCGGCCGCCCGCCCGGTCTTCCGGCTGGGCCGCCCGCTCTCGGTGCTGGAGCTGCGCGGCGCGGTCGGCCGCCGCCGCGCGCTGCTGGACGCCTGCTGGCCGTCCGCCGACCTGGACCGCGCCCCGCTGCGGGCCACCGGCGCCGCCCCGACCCGCCGCACCGCGGTGCCGCGCCACCGCCGGCAGGCGCTGCTGGCCGCGGCGGACGGCACCCGCACCGCGCCCGAGCTGGCCCGGCTGCTGGGGCGCTCCACCTACGGCACGCTGCTGGACGTCCGGCAGTTGGCCGCCGCGGGGCTGCTGACCGCCCCCCGGCCGGCCGCCGTCCCCGACCCACCCCCGACCGCCGTCCCGCCCCCGGCCGCCGTGCCGCCGGCCGCGCTGCCGGACGTGCTGCTGCCGCCCGCGCCGCGCTCCCACGACTCCTCGGACCCGGAGGTGGGCCTGCTGCTCCGACTACGCGCCGCCCTGGAGGCCCTGTGACCGCCACCCCGTTCGCCCGACCCGTCCCGCCGACCGAGTCATGAAGCGGACCTTTCGACAACTGACCGCGAGGAGGACCCCCGTGCTGCCGGAAGCCGAGGTGAAGGCCGAACTGCAGGGCCTGCGGGCGAGGATCCCGCACCTGACCGGTTCGCTGGTGGCGACCATCGACGGCCTGGTGGTGGCGCACGACGCCGCCGCTCTGGAGGCGGAGGGCGTGGCCGCGCTGACCGCCGCCGCGCTGGGCGTGGGGTCGCGGCTCACCGAGGCGACCGGGCAGGGCGCCTTCCGGGAGCTGATCACCCGCGGCGAGCGCGGCTACACCGCGACGTACGCGGCGGGCGCGTACACGGTGCTGACCCTGCTGGCCGGTTCGCAGGCCAACGTGGGGCGGCTGCACCTGGAGGCCCGCCGGGCCGGGGCCCGGATAGCGGCCCTGGCCGACGCCGACCTCGACCGGACGACCTTCTGACCCCCGACGCTCATCCCATCCCACGGCGCACCCGTCGCACCAGAGACCTGACGGGGCGTCAGTTCCTTTCACGGAAGAGGTACTTGGAAAAAATGGCTGCTGTGGAAACTGCACTGAAGGACCTGATGGCCGCGATCGACGGCACCATCGGCGTCGCCCTGGTCGACTACAACAGCGGGATGGCGCTGGGCACCATCGGCGGCGGTCCGGAGCTGGACCTGAACGTCGCGGCCGCGGGCAACACCGACGTGGTGCGGGCCAAGCTGCGCGCGATGGAGCTGCTGAACCTGAACGAGGCGATCGAGGACATCCTGATCAGCCTCTCCACCCAGTACCACCTGATCCGGCCGCTGACCTCGCGCACCGGCAAGGGCCTGTTCCTGTACCTGGCGCTGGACCGGAACCGGGCCAACCTGGCGATGGCCCGGCACCAGTTGAAGAAGATCGAGGCCGACCTGGAGGTCTGAGGCCCCGGCCCCTCCCGGTCCTACCTGCGTCCTACCTGCGCAGGGTGAGCAGACCCCCGGTGGGGACGCGGACGGACAGCTCCGTCCCCCCGACCGGGGTCTGCGCCCGGGCGACCGTCCCGCCCCGGCAGTCCTGGACCAGCAGGTCGACGGTGCCGGGGGCGCGGTCGAACCCGATCCGCACCAGGGTGTCCTGGTCGGCGTTGGCGACCAGCAGCAGCTCCCACTCGCCGCGGGCCCGCAGCGGCAGCGGCGCGTACCGGCCGAAGGCCAGTTCGGCGCCGTTCCGGGCCTCGATCACGGGGTAGGCCAACTCGGGGCGGTGCGGGCGCAGTTCGCCGCGCTGGAGCAGGGTGCGGTGCTCCTTCATGACGCTCAGCCAGAAGGCCAGGGCGGTCAGTTGCCCGGCGCTCTGGGCGGTGAGGTCGACGGAGACCTGGGCGGTGGCGAACAGCACCGACTGGAGCAGGACGGCGATCTGCTCGGGGCTCTCCTGCGGGTGCCAGGTCAGCGGGTCGGCGTGCACGGCGAGCGGTCCGGCGGTGAGCCGCAGGTCGGCGGTGCGGACGCGGTTCTCGACCGCGCCATGCGGGCAGTCGGTGGCCCGGACCATGGTGGCGTAGGGCCACAGGCCGGGACCCTGGTAGTCCTGGCGGTGCTCGACCAGGACGTCGGGGCGGGCGGCCCGCAGCCGGGCGTCGAGTGCGGCCAGCAGGCGCTGCACGCCCTCCGCGACGGTGACGCAGTCCGCTTCCGGCGTGGCGGTGTCGAGGGCGGCGCCGGGCGCGGTGCCGGGCGCGGGCCGGTGGGCGAAGGCGTCGATGAAGTCGATCTTGAGGCCGTCCACGCCGTGCCGTTCGACGGCGGCGGCGAGCCGTTCGACCTGGTGGGCGCGGACGGTGGGGCTGCGCGGGTCGAGCAGGAAGGTCTCCAGCGGCGGCAGGTGGGCGAGGGTGTGCCCGGCCAGCCGCTGCGCGGCGGCGCTGCGGTCGCCGACGAACGGGAGGGCGTACCAGAGCAGGTAGGTGAGGCCGAGGGCCCGGATCCGGCGGACGTGTCCGGCGAAGTCGGGGAAGTCGCGCGGGGCGGGCCGCCAGTCGCCGGTGGTGGCGTAGGAGCGGGTGCGCTCGTCGGTCTGCCAGCCGTCGTCGACGATCAGCGTGCGGAAGCCGAGCGGGGCGGCGAGTTCGGCGAGGCGTTCGACGTCGGCGGAGGTCATCGCCAGGTGCAGCGCGTACCAGGTGCAGAAGACCGGCTCGAACGCGGCGTCGGGGACGGGCCGGACGGGGGCGAGGGTGGCCCACCAGGCGGCCGACTCCCGTACGGTGTCGGCGAAGTGGCGTCCGCTCAGGTCCAGGCGCAGGGCGAGGCGCGGGCCGTCCTGCTCGACCCACCAGCTGTAGCGGCCGGTCTCCTCGACGGCGCCCTCGCCGATGGTGACGGGGCGGACGAGTTCGCCGACCGCGAAGGTGCACAGGGCGGCGTCGCCGGGGCCGACCAGGCTGCCGACGGGGGCGCCCTTGGGCAGCGAGGCCTCCCGGGGCGTGGCCCAACTCGGGGGCAGCCAGCGGGTGTTGGCGTGGGGCGTCCAGTAGCCGGTGGCGCCGGTGCAGGGCAGTTGCCACTCGATCCGCAGCCGGGCGCCCGGGGCGTCGGTGGCGGCCTCGACCAGCAGCACGCCGGGGCCGCCCGGTGCGGTGACGGTCACGGCCGGTGCGGTGTCGCCGCCGACGGCGGTGACCCGCAGCGCGAGCGGTCCGGCGTCGACGGTGCGGGTGGTCTCGGTGCGGCCGGACGGCGGTGCGGAGCCGTCCCAGGACAGCGCGGTCACGCGGTGGTTCCTTACGTCGTGGGCGGGTCGGTCGCGGTGGGGCTACGCCTCGGGGAAGTGGCAGGCGACCTGCCGCCCGGGCCCGTGGAGGGCGAGCGGCGGGGCCTCGGTCCGGCAGAGCTCCCGCGCCTTGGGGCAGCGCGGGTGGAAGGTGCAGCCGCCGGGCGGGTCGGCGGGGCTGGGCGGGTCGCCGAGCAGCACGATGCGTTCGCGGGCGCGTTCTGCGGCGGGGTCGGGCAGCGGGACGGCGGAGAGCAGCGCCTTGGTGTACGGGTGGGCGGGGTGGTCGTAGACCTGCCGCTGGTCGCCGATCTCGACGATCCGGCCGAGGTACATGACGGCGACGCGGTGGCTGATGTGCCTGACCACGGCGAGGTCGTGCGCGATGAACACGTAGGCGACGCCGAGTTCGGCCTGGAGGCGTTCCATCAGGCCGACGATCTGGGCCTGGATGGAGACGTCGAGCGCGGAGACGGGTTCGTCGGCGACGACGAGTTCGGGGCGGGTGGCGAGGGCGCGGGCGATGCCGATGCGCTGGGCCTGGCCGCCGGAGAACTGGTGCGGGTAGCGCTCCAGGTGTTCGGGGGCGAGGCCGACGAGCCGGACCAGGTCGCGGACCTCGGCCTGGATCTTCTGCCTGCTCTCGCCCTGGGCGCGCAGCGGTGCGGCGACGATCTGCTGGACGGTCTGCCGCGGGTTGAGCGAGGCGAACGGGTCCTGGAAGATCATCTGGAACCGGCTGCGCAGCGGCCGCAGCCGGTGCTGCGGGGTCCGGGTGATGTCCTGGCCGCGGAAGCTGACCGTCCCGGCGGTGGGGTCGAGCAGCCGCACCAGCATCCGTCCGGTGGTGGACTTGCCGCAGCCGGACTCGCCGACCAGGCCGAGCGTCTCGCCGGGCCGGACGTCGAAGCTGACGCCGTCGACGGCGCGGACGCCGGGGCGGCGGCGCAGGGTGCCGCGCGGGCCGGGGAAGGTCATGCCGAGGTCGCGGACGCTGAGCAGGGCGTCGGGGGCGCCGGGGTCCGCGGCGTCGGTGAGCGGGGCGGTCTCGGTGGTCATGCGGTCACCTCGTCGTGGACGCACGCGCTGCGGTGGCCGTCGGCGACGGTGCGCAGCGGGGGGCGCTCGCCGGTGCAGCGGGCATCGGGTCGGGCCGCGTGGACGGCGCAGCGCGGGTGGAAGGCGCAGCCGGCGGGCGGGGCGAGCAGGGAGGGCGGGCTGCCGGGGATGGAGCGCAGTTCGGTGCCCCGTTCGGCGTCGAGGCGGGGCAGCGAGTCGAGCAGGCCGCGGGTGTAGGGGTGCCGGGGGGTGCGGAAGAGGGTGTCGGCGGGGGCCTGTTCGACGGCGGATCCGCCGTACATGACGAGCACGTCGTCGGCGACGCGGGCGATGACGCCGAGGTCGTGGGTGATCATGACGATGCCGAGTCCGCGTTCCCGCTGCAGGCGCATCAGGAGTTCGAGCACCTGGGCCTGGACGGTGACGTCGAGGGCGGTGGTGGGTTCGTCGGCGATGACCAGGTCGGGTTCGCAGGAGAGGGCGAGCGCGATCATGGCGCGCTGGCGCATGCCGCCGGAGAACTGGTGCGGGTACTCGTCGGCCCGGCGGGCGGGTTCGGGGATGCCGACGTCGCCGAGGACGTCGACGGCGCGGGCGAGGGCGGCCTTGCGGGTGCCGCCGAAGTGCTCGCGGTAGGCCTCGGCGATCTGGTCGCCGACGGTGAAGTAGGGGTGCAGGGCGGTGAGGGCGTCCTGGAACACCATCGCCATCCGGCGGCCGCGGAGCCTGCGGAGCCGTTCGTCGGGGGCGCCGACGAGTTCGGTGCCGTCGAGCCGGGCGGAGCCGGTGACGGTGGCGCCCCGGTGCAGGCCCATGACGGCGAGCGAGGTGACGGACTTCCCGGAGCCGGATTCGCCGACGATGCCGAGGGTGCGGCCGCGTTCGACGGTGAAGTCGACGCCCTTGACGGCCCGGACGGGGCCTTCCTCGGTGGTGAACTCGACCGCGAGGTCGCGTACTTCGAGCAGCGGGTGGGGGGTCATGACAGCCTCGCCCTCGGGTCGATCCAGGCGTAGACGAGGTCCACGACCAGGTTGGAGCTGACGATGAAGAAGGAGGCGAGCAGGGTGATGCCCATGATCACCGGCTGGTCGGCCTTGTTGAGGGAGTCGGCGAAGAGCTTGCCGATGCCGGGGAGGCTGAACAGCGATTCGGTGATGAGGGCGCCGGCCAGCAGTCCGCCGAGGTCCATGCCGAGCATGGTGGCGACGGGGGTGAGGGCGGGGCGCAGTCCGTGCCGGCCGACGACGCGGCGCTCGCGCAGGCCCTTGGCGCGGGCGGTGCGGACGTACGGTTCGGCCATGGTCTCGATGACGGAGTTGCGGGTCATCCGGGCGTAGATGGCGGCGTACAGCAGGGCGAGGGCGATCCACGGGAGGATCAGGTTGGTGACCCAGCCCGCCGGGTCCTCGCCGAAGGCGATGTAGCGGGGGTAGGGGAGGATCCCGGCGACGGTGACGACCAGGTAGAGCAGGATCATCGCGGTGAAGTAGACCGGCAGGGCGGCGATGCCGATGGTGCCGACCATCAGGGTGCGGTCGAGCCAGGTGCCGCGGCGCAGGGCGGAGAGCACTCCGGCGCCGACGCCGAGGACGAGCCAGAGGACGGCCGCGCCGAGGGCGAGCGAGACGCTGGTGGGCAGCCGGTCCGTCATGAGGTCCCAGACGGGCTGGGCGGACTGGAAGGAGTAGCCGAAGCAGGGGAAGTGGCACTGGACGGCGTACGGGCCGGTGCCGTAGGAGCGGCCCGCGAAGACGGCGGTGACGTAGTGCCAGAACTGGACGAACAGCGGGTCGGCCAGGCCGAGTTGCTGCCGGACGAGTTCGATCCGCTCGGTGGAGCAGTCCTTGCCGCAGAACTGGGCGGCGGGGTCGCTGGGCAGCAGGTAGAAGACGGCGAAGGTGAGCGCGCAGACCGCGAGCAGGGTGGCGGCCATCGCGAGCAGGCGCCGCAGCAGGAATCCGATCACGTCCGGCCGCCCTTCGGGTCGAGGGCGTCCCGCAGGGCGTCGCCGACCAGGGTGAAGGCCAGGACCACCAGGAACAGGCAGGCGCTGGGCAGGACGAAGAACATCGGGTCGACCTTGTAGTAGAGCACCGCGTCGGAGATCATCTGGCCCCAGGAGGGCGTGGGCGGGCGGATGCCCACGCCGAGGAAGGACAGCGCGGCCTCGGTGCCGATCAGGCCGGGGACGGCGAGGGTGACGTAGACGATGACGGTGCCGGTGAGGTTGGGCAGGATCTCGCCGAACAGGATGCGGCGGTTGGTGGTGCCGCTGGCACGGGCGGCCTCGACGTACTCGCGGTGCTTGAGCGAGAGGGTCTGGCCGCGCACGACGCGGGCGATGTAGGGCCAGGAGAACAGCGACATCACGCCGATCAGCAGGAGCACCCGGTTGACGTCCCGGGCGACGGAGAGCAGCGCGATCATGAAGATCAGGCTGGGGAAGGACATCATGACGTCCATGGAGCGGCTGATGACGGCGTCGGTGCGGCCGCCGAAGTAGCCCGCGGTGATGCCCAGGACGGTGCCGATCAGGGTGATCAGCAGGGCGGAGACGCAGGCGACCAGCAGGCTGATCTGGGCGCCGTACAGCAGCCGGGCGAAGACGTCGCGGCCGAGCATCGGTTCGACGCCGAGCCAGTGGTCGGCGCTGACGCCGCCGAGGGGGCCGCGGGGCAGGCCGCCGAGGTAGGGGTCGACGGCCTTCTTGTCGACGGCGTCCGGGGTGGTGCCGCTGATCGCGGTGAGCACCGGGGCGAGGAGGGCGGCGAGGACGAAGAAGGCGATGACGGCGGCGCCGGCCTTGGCGGTCCTCTGGCGGCGCAGGCGGTGCAGGGCGAGGGCCCGGGGGGAGGCGGGGGCGGCGGGGGCCCGGGAGGTGTCCGGGGCCCCCGCTCCCCCGGCCGGGGCCGGGGCGAGCGGGGTGGTCATGGGGGCAACTCCCGCCTTACTTGACGGACTTGAGGCCGATGGTGGCGTAGTCGATCTGGGCGGACCAGATCGGCGAGCCGAAGGCCCCGGCGACGTTGGAGCCGACCAGCAGCGGCTTCTTCTGCCACACCAGCGGGACGGCGGGCGAGGCGTCCATGATCCTGGCGTCCAGGGCGAGCCAGGCGGCGTTGGCCTGCTGGAGGTCCGACAGGTCGGCGATCCGGTCGAGTTCGGCGTTGACCTCGGGGTCGTTGTACCGGGTCATGTTGCCGTTGTTGCCCTTGTCCTTGACCTGCCGGCCGTCGTAGATCATCGGCAGGAAGGTGGCGGCCGACGGGTAGTCGGGACACCAGCCGAGCTGGGCCAGGCCGGGCTGCTTGTCCTTGTCGCCGACGATGGAGTTGACGGCGGTCGGGTCGACGGTGGTGATGGTGACGTTCACGCCGACCCGCTTCAGGGCGGCCTGGACCGCCTCGGCCTGCTGCTTGCCGCCGGTGGAGGTGACCATCTCGGTGTCGAAGCCGTTCGGCAGGCCCGCCTCGGCGAGCAGTTGCCTGGCCTTCTCCGGGTCGCCCGCGGGCTTGATCATGAAGTGGTCGACGGGGGCGCCGCTGGTGAGCGCCGGGGGCAGGTAGGTGGTGGCGACGTCGGTGAACGCCGGGCCGCCCATCGCGGCGGCGAAGGACTCCTTGTCCACCGCGTACTGCATGGCCCGGCGCACCTTGGCGTTGTCGAACGGCGCCTTGGTGGTGTTCATGTCGAGCATGGTGGTGCAGCCGCCGTTCTCGCTGACCAGCCGCTTCTTGACCTCCGGGTTGGTGAGCACCTCGGACATCTTGGCGGGCAGCAGGTCGACGTAGGAGACGGCGTTCTTGTCGTCGCCCTGGTCGGCGATCAGGCGGTCGGCGATGCCGGTGCCCTTGAGGGTCTGGTCGACGACGATCTTGTCCGGGTACGCCTTGCGCACCGGGTCGGAGTTCGGGTCCCAGTGGGTGTTGCGGACGAGCACCATGCGCTTGCCCCGGTCGTAGCTCTCGATCCTGTACGGGCCGGAGGAGACCGGGTGGTTGGAGTAGTTGGCGCCGGTCTCCTTGGCCTGCGGGACGGGCGAGAAGGTCGGCAGGGTGGCGGTCTGGGCGAACTCGGCGACCGGGCGCCTGAGGTGGAAGACGATGGTCCTGGCGTCCGGGACCTCGATGGACTCCTTGCCCAGCCGCTTGCCGCCCAGCGGGCCCTGGTAGCCGTCGACGCCGGCCAGGTAGCGGGCCGCGTAGTCGGGGCCGCCGGCCAGTTCGGGGGAGAACGAGCGCTCGACGTTGTACTTGATGTCCTCGGCGACGATCGGGGTGCCGTCCTCGTAGGTGAGGCCGTCCTTCAGGTGGAAGGTCCAGGTCCGGGCGCCGTCGCTGGGGGTGCCGAGGTCGGTGGCGAGGTCGGGTTCGACCTTGAGGCCCTCGGCGCCGGGGGCGGCCCTGAAGGTGGTCAGGGTGCGGTAGAGCATCCGGACGCCGACGTCCATGACCGGCATGGTCCAGTTGCGGGCCGGGTCGAGCTGGTCGAAGTCCTGGTTCGACAGGATGGTGAGGGTGCCGCCCTTCACCGGCGTGCCGCCGACGATGCCGTTGCCCTCGGTGACCACGCCCTGCTGGTCGCCGCTGCCGTGGTCGCCGCCGTTGCCGCCGCACGCACCGAGGCCGAGGGTGAGGGATGCCGCGATGGCCGCCGCGAGGGCGGCGTGGGAACGCCTGTTCATGTGCAACTCCGGGAATGGGGGCCGGTCTGCCGTTCAACGGGGGATCTGTGCCGCCCGGGGTCTGGCCCGCTCTGAGGTGTGACCCGTAACATAGTAATGTGAAATTGCACTGCGCAACGGAGGGGCGGGACCGTTACCGACCCGTGTCGTTGCGAGACCCGCCCAGGTGGTGCAACTTCCCTGCCCGACAAGCACGTTGACCCAGACCAGCCAGGTCAGAGGAGCCCCCGACGATGGCCGACCAGCCCACCCTGAACACCGGCAGCCACGACCTCCCGGTCACCCCCGCACTGGAGGCCTACATGGCCGGCCAGTGGGCCGCCACCCCGCTGCCCGCCGACGAGCGCGTCCCCGGCCACCCCCACTTCCCGGCCCGCCGCGACAGGCTCGCCGTCGCCTTCCCGGGCGAGCGACTCCTCGTCCCCGCCGGGCAGTTGAAGGTCCGCAGCAACGACTGCGACCACCGCTTCCGCCCGCACAGCGCCTACGCCCACCTCACCGGCCTGACCGGCGAGGAGCAGGTCGGCCACGTCCTGGTGGTCGAGCCCGACGGCGAACCCGTCCTCTACCTGCGCCCCCGCTCCGACCGCTCCGGCGGCTCCGCCGAGTTCTACCGCGACCGCCGCTACGGCGAGTTCTGGGTCGGCCGCCGCGCCGACCTCCGCGAGGCCGCCCAGCTCACCGGTCTGCGCACCGCCCACCTCGACGACCTGCCCAAGCTGTTCACCGGCTCCGTCCCCACCCGCGTCCTGACCGGCGTCGACCCGGTCCTGGACGCCCTGGCCGACCGGCCCCGGGCCGAACACACCCTGCGCGACGGCCAGTTGGCCGCCGCCCTGGCCGAACTGCGGCTGGTCAAGGACGCCTGGGAGATCGAACAGCTCCAGCTCTCCGTCGACCACACCACCGCGGGCTTCGCCGACGCCGTCCGCGCCCTGCCCGCCGCCCTGCGCCACCACCGCGGCGAACGCGTGATCGAAGGCGCCTTCAACGCCCGCGCCCGCGCCGAGGGCAACGGCACCGGCTACGAGACCATCGTCGCCTCCGGCGCCCACGCCTGCGTCCTGCACTGGATCCGCAACGACGGCCCGCTCGATCCCACCGCGCTGCTGCTCCTCGACGCCGGGGTCGAGACCGACACCCTCTACACCGCCGACATCACCCGCACCCTCCCCCTCTCCGGCACCTTCACCCCCGCCCAGCGCGACGTCTACGACCTCGTCCTCGCCGCCCAGAGCGCCGGCATCGCCACCCTCCGCCCCGGCGCCTCCTTCCGCGAGTTCCACCGCGCCGGCATGCGCGTCATCGCCGAGGGCCTCGCCGAGTGGGGCCTGCTCCCGGTCTCCGCCGAGGAGGCCCTCCACGAGGACTCCGGCCTCTACCGCCGCTACACCCTCTGCGGCAGCGGCCACATGCTCGGCCTCGACGTCCACGACTGCGCCAAGGCCCGCGCCGGAACCTACCTGGACGGCGTCCTGGAGGAGGGCATGGTCCTCACCGTCGAACCCGGCCTCTACCTCCAGCCCGACGACCTCACCCTGCCCCCCGAACTCCGCGGCATCGGCGTCCGCATCGAGGACGACCTCGTCATCACCGCCGACGGAGCCCGCCTGATGTCCGACGCCCTCCCCCGCGAGGCCACCGCCGTCGAATCCTGGATGGCCGACCTCCTGAGCTGAAATCCCGACGGCGAACGCGACACCAGGAAACGCACCACCGGGAAACGCGACACCAGGGGCGCGAGGAACTGCGCGGCCAACCGATCCCCCACAGCCAGATCGCGACGCAGGACAGCCGGTTGCACTATCCCGCGACCCCGCTGACGTGCCACTTCCGCAGCGCGCAGTTCTCCGCGCCCCTACCTTCACCCCCTCCGCAGCGCGTCCCGCCACAACTCCCGCGTGACCTCCGCCGCGCCGCCCTCGCGGGCCTCGCGGTGGGCGGTCCCCGCCCAGAGGTGCATCGCCGTCAGGTCCTCCGCCCGGCTCGCGGCAGCCCTGAGCGGCTGGGTGAGGTGGTGCACCTCCGGATACGCCGCCGGGGCGTGACCCTCGTGCCGCTCGATGAAGGCGTTGCGCAGCCCGCGGGCCGGGCGCCCGGTGAACGCGCGGGTGACGGTGGTGGCGTCCAGCTCGACGAGGGCCCGGCGGTGCGCGGCGGAGGCCCCGGACTCGTCGGTGCGCAGGTACGCGGTGCCGAGCTGGACGCCCGTCGCACCCGCCGCGAGGGCCGCGGCGATCGCCGCCCCGCTGCCCAGCCCGCCCGCGGCGATGAGCGGAAGCGACGTCACCTCCCGCACCGCGCCCAGGAGTTGCAGCAGCGGGAGGGTGCCGGGCGGGTCCTCGGCGCGGTGGGTGGCCCGGTGCCCGCCGGCCTCGGGGCCCTGGACGACCAGGGCGTCGAGGCCGAGCGCGGTCGCGGCGCGGGCCTCCTCGGGGCTGGTGACGGTGCCGAGTTGGCGGATTCCGGCCGCGCGGACGGCGGCGGCCTCGGCGGGTTCGGGCAGGCCGAAGGTGTACGACAGCCACGCGACGCCCCGGGCGGGGCCGTGCAGCAGCGCGTCGAGCTTGGCGTCCCAGTCGTCGCGGTCGGGCGGGATCACGGCGGGCAGTTCGACGCCCCGCCGCACCGCCTCGGGCCGCAGCCGTTCGCGGTAGGCGTCGACCGCTCCGGGCGCGGCGGGCGGGCCGGGGACGAAGAGGTTGACGCCGATCGGCCGGTCGGTCAACTCCCGCGTCCCGGCGACCTGTCGGCTCATCTCCTGCGCGTTCCGGTAGCCCGCGGCCAGGAAGCCGAGGCCGCCCGCGCCGTTGACGGCGGCGACCAGCGCGGGGGTGCTCGCCCCGCCCGCCATCGGTGCGGCGACCAGTGGCACCGTCCAGTCGAAGCCCATCGCGTCCCTCCGCCTCTCTTCTCTCCCCACCGCACCCGCCGCAACCCGGCCGGTCCTGCTGCGCGTCCACCCTACGTCCGCGGTCGAACCGTCCTCGACGCGACGGCCTGCTACGGTGGCGCGGCCGTCCGGAGCACAGGAGGGGTGCGCGTGGGGATCGACCGGTTCGGACCGAGGGCGCGGGCGGCGCTGGCGGGCGCGGCGCTGGGGGTGGTCGCCCTGCTGGAAGCATGGGCGGCGGTGCTCTCGGAACGCAGCTGCGAGTACCCCCTCTGCCTGCCGGACACCGAGTTGTGGCTCGCCGTGACGGCACCGCTGGTGTTCGTCGTGCTCGGCCGCCTGCTGCTGGGCCGCGCCGGGGTGGAACGGGTGTGGAGCACGGTGTACGTCGCGGGCGCGCTGTCCGTGCTGCTGCTGCGCCCGCTGACCCTGGTGACCTTCGACCTGCCGCACCCGTGGCTGCTGGCCTCCCCGTACCTGGCGGCCTGCTTCGCCGCCGCCGCCCACCTCTGCGGCCGTTCCGCGTCCCGCCTCTCGCGCCTCCTGCTGGCGGTCGGCCTGGCCGCGACCGTCCTGGTCGCCTTCCTCGCACCCTTCCCCGACGGCTCCACGCCCGTGCCCGCACCCCCCACCACCGCCGACGCCCTCCCCCGATGACCCCTCCCCCGGCGACCCTTCCCGCCCACCACCGCGCCTACCGCTACGTCGGCCCGCCGGACATCCGCGACGCGGCCCGCAGCGCCCCGCCGGGGACGCCGGTCGCCTCGGCCGCGGAGCTGTCCGCCTGGCTGGGCCGGCAGCCGGACCCGGCCGGACCGTTCACGTACACGGTGGGGACGGACGGGGTGCTGCGGCTCGCGGACCGGCGCAGCGAGCACGTGGCGTGCGCGGGCGGCGGGGCGGTGCTGGCCGCGGGCGAGATGGGCTTCGCGGCGGTGGACGGGGGCGGCCACCGGGCGGTGGAGGTGTCGAACCTGTCGACCGGCTACTGCCCGGACACCGCGTGCTGGCCCGCGGTCGCGGCGGCGCTGGAGCGGGCCGGGGCCGGGCACCCGGGCGGTCTCACCCACCCGGTGGTGTTCCGCCGGTGCCCGGCCTGCGGGGAGGTTTCCGTGGTGCAGGAAGGGTTCTTCGTGTGCGTCTTCTGCGATTCCGACCTGCCTTCGCGGTGGAACGTCGCCCCGCCGGTAGCGTGACGGGCGTCACACCGGCCCCCTGTCACACCCCGGGTGGCTGCGGGGTCAGACCTTGTAGAAGCACGGAACACACCACAAGGAGCCACCACCGTGGACGCACGTCTCAACTACTTCGGCAACCCGCTCGGCGCGAAGTTCCTCAAGCACATCAACTCGGCCGGTCACGCCCTGGGCCTGTCCGCCCTGCCGATGAGCACCCAGGAGCTGGTGAAGATCCGCGCCAGCCAGATCAACGGGTGCGGTTTCTGCACCGACATGCACACCAAGGACGCCGCGCACGCCGGGGAGACCCAGCTGCGGCTCAACCTGGTCGCCGCCTGGCGCGAGGCCAACGTCTTCACCGAGGCCGAGCGGGCCGCCCTGGAGCTCACCGAGCAGGGCACCCGGATCGCGGACGCCGCGGGCGGCGTCAGCGACGAGGCCTGGGCCGAGGCCGCCAAGCACTACGACGAGGAGCAGCTGACCGCGCTGGTCGGCCTGATCGCGCTGATCAACGCGTACAACCGGGTCAACGTGCTGATCCGGCAGCCCGCCGGCGACTACGTCCCGGGCCAGTTCGCCTGATCCACCGGCAGCCGGACGTCCGGGCCCGCCCGCACGACGGGCCGGGACGTCCGCCCCGCCCCCCCCCACGCTCAGGCCAGTTCGCGACCGGCCAGGGCCGCCGCCTCCCGGGCGGCCCGGTCGCACCCGGCCAGCCGCAGCACCGCGTCGGCCACGGCCGCCCCGACCTCCGCCGTCCCGTACCCGCCTCCGGCCTCGCCGCCGCTCCCGTCCCCGCTCCCCCGCCCCCGGTCGCGGACCACCGCGACGCCGCCCTCCACCAGGCCCAGCAGCAGGTCGCAGCGCAGCTCGCGGCCGGGCTCGTCCGGGGCGATCAGGCGCAGCAACTCGCCGTACGCGGCGCGGAGTCGGGCGCGGGCTCCGCGGAACCCGGCGAAGCGCTCGCCGCGCACCTCGGGCAGTTGGTAGAGCGCGCCGAGGTTGTACAGGCCGCGGTGCAGCAGCGCCGCGTCGGCCGAGGCCAGCGCCCACAGCCGGGCGGCCGGGTCGGCCCCGGGGCGGGCGAGCAGCGCGGTGGCGAGTTGCAGCGAGGGCTCGACGGTGGACTCCAGCAGGGTGGCGAGGATGTCCTCCTTGCGCGCGAAGTAGTGGTACATCGACGCCTGTCGCAGCCCGGCCTTCTCCGCCACCGCCCGGGTGGTGGTCGCCGCGTAGCCGTTCTCGGTGAACAGCTCCGCGGCCGCGGCCAACACCTGGTCGCGGGGCGACAGTTCACTCTCCGAGGGCCCCAGCGCACGGGGCCGCCCGACCCGCGCGGACGGGCGGGGATGCTGGGCAACCATGCCCCGAATCCTTCCACACCCCCGCCCCTCCCCACCCCTCCACCACCCCTTCACCGCCCGGCGAGCAGGGCCGCGGCCGCCCGCAGCTCCGCCTCCCCCTCCCGCCCGCTACCGCCCGCTCCGGCCCGCTCCGGCCCGCAGCGCCGGAGAGTCCTCCCCGGTGGCCGGCAACTCGGCTGCGGCCCACGGCAGTTCGCCGGACGGAACCCATCCGGCGGCCTGCCTCAGGGCGAGTTCACGCACCCGCCGCACCACCCGCCCCCACTCCTCCCGCGACCCCCGCCGCCCCCGTCCGGACGACCGGGATCCACAGCTGCGCCTGCGACTGCTCCGGGTCGTCCTGCACCGGCCGGACGCGCAGGATCTCCGGGCCGGGCCGGTACTCGTAGGGGTTGGACGGGATCCACCGGGCCGCCACCTCGGCCCACATCTGCTGCAGCGCCTGCGGGAACGGCCCGGTGTTCTCGAACACCGCCCAACTGCCCGCCGGGCACTCCAGCACGTCGAGGTCGGCGGGGACCTCGGCGGCCCCGCTCACCACCGCGTGGTAGTAGTCCAGCAGGCTGCCCTCCGCGAAACCGTCCGGCCCGTCCGCCCCGACCAGCCCGTCCGGCCCGACCCCGGGCAGTCGTACGGTCGCCGACACCACGCCCTCCGGGTCCTGGTCGGAGAGCGCGGCGATCCGCCGCGAGGTCTCCGCCGGGATGCTCCGGACGTGCTCGAGGATGTGCGGGTTGACCCCCTCGTGGATCAACGGGACCCGGGCCTTCTTGCCCACGACCCGGAACGCTTCCTTCTCCACGATGCGGTACCGCATGGTGGTACTCCCTTCGACGACGAGTCGGAAGGACAGCCGGGGCTGCGCGTTCAGCACCGCGCCGCTGCGCCGCGCCTCGCCGGGGCCGACCCCGTGCAGGGCGCGGAACGCCCGGGCGAAGGCCTCCCCCGAGCCGTACCCGTAGCGCACCGCGACGTCCAGCAGCGACGGCTCCCCGGCCAGCACCTCGGCCGCCGCGACGGTCAGCCGCCTGCGCCGCACGTACTCCGACAGCGGCATCCCCGCCAGCGACGAGAACAGCCGCCGGAAGTGGTACTCCGACGTCGCGGTGATCCGCGCCAGCTCGGCCACCTCCAGCCGCCCGTCGAGGTGCTCCTCGACGTGCTCCATCGCCTGGTTCAACCGCTCCAGCACCCGGCTCCCCTTCCCTTTCCTTACCGCCGACCCTAGGGACCGCCGCCCCCGCCGCACCCGACATCCCCTGCCCGCTCCGGTCGGGTCCCCGGCAGGGGCGGGCGCCCGCTCAGCGCCCCGCGGCGCGGACCAGACCGGCCGAGAGGCCGGCCGCGATGGCCGAGGTGCGGGAGTCCACGCCGAGTTTGTCGTAGATGTGCACCAGGTGGGTCTTGACCGTCGCCTCGCTGATGAAGAGCCGCTTGGAGATCTGCCGGTTCGGCAGGCCCTCGGCGAGCAGTTGCAGGATCTCCGTCTCGCGCGGGGAGAGCGAGGGGCGCCCGGCCCGGACGCGGCCGAGGAGGCGGGCGGCGACGGGCGGGGCGAGGACGGTCTCGCCGCGGGCGGTGGCGTGGACGGCGGCGGCGAGCTCCTCGGGCGGGGCGTCCTTGAGGAGGTAGCCGGTCGCCCCGGCTTCGACGGCGGCGAGGATGTCGGCGTCGGTGGAGTAGGTGGTGAGGACCAGGACGGCGGGCGGGTCGGGCAGCGCGGTGATCCGGCGGGTGGCCTCGACGCCGTGCATGCCGGTGCCCATCTGGAGGTCCATCAGGACGACGTGGGGGCGCCGCTCGGCCGGCAGGGCGGCGAGCAGGTCGAGGGCGGCGGCGCCGTCCGCGGCCTCGCCGACGGCGGCGACCTCGGGCAGGTCCTCCACCACGGCGCGCAGGCCGCGCCGGACCACGGGGTGGTCGTCCACCACCATCACCCGGATCACCGTCGCACCCCCGCCGCGGAGAACCGTCCGGCCTCCGAGCGCGCTCCGTCCGCCACCCGCTCGACGGACGGGGGCCGATCGGCGCGCAGCGGGAGCGTCGCGGCCACGGCGGTGCCCTCGCCGGGGGCGGACTCGACGGTGAGGGTGCCGCCGAGGGCGGCGATGCGTTCGTGCATGCCGTGCAGCCCGAAGGAGCCGGGGGCGGGTGCGGTGGCGGGGTCGAAGCCGGTGCCGTCGTCGTAGACGTCGAGGGTGACGGCGTCGTCGAGGTAGGCGAGGGTGACGGCGACGTGCGCGGCGTGGGCGTGCCGGACGGCGTTGGCGAGGGCCTCCTGGGTGAGGCGCAGCAGCGCGACCTCGGCCTCGACGGGCAGCGGGTACGGCTCGCCGTCGCGGTGGAAGGCGGCGTCCGCGCCGTCGGCGAGGCGGCGCAGGGCGTCGGCGAGGGTGGTGCCGTCGAGCGCGGGCGGGGTGAGGGCGTGGACGAAGCGGCGGGCCTCGGCGAGGTTGGCGGAGGCGGTGCGTTCGATCTCGTCGAGCAGCGGTGCGGCGGCGTCCGTACCGCCGCCGTCGGCGCCCCGGGCCTCGCGGGCGAGCAGGACGATGCCGGCCAGGCCCTGCGCGAGGGTGTCGTGGATCTCGCGGGCGAGGCGCTGGCGTTCGGCGAGGCGCCCGGCTTCGCGCTGGCTGGCGGCGAGTTCGTCGCGGGTGCGGACCAGGTCGTCGATGAGCTGCTGGCGGGCGCGGCTCTCCCGGTAGAGGGCGGCGTAGCCGTACGCGGTGAGCAGGGCGACGGCGAGTCCGGCGAGCGGGCCGATGACCTTGGCGGTGGTGAGCCCGCCGGGGGTGGTGGTCTGGGCGGCGAGGACGGCGGCGGTGAGGGCGGCGACGGCGGGCAGGGCGTAGCGCGGCGGCAGGACGTGCAGGCAGACGAAGTACAGCGGGAAGGCGAGGTAGCTGAACTCGGGGTGCTGGAGGGTGAGGGCGATCCACAGCGCGGCGACGGCGAGCAGCCAGGCGGCGCCGAGGGTGCGCGAGGTGCGGATCCGGCGCAGGACGCCCCCGGCGGCGTACCCGGCGGCGAGCGCCCCGGCGGTGGCCCATCCGGCCGGGCCGAGCGCCCCGTCGGCGGCGGCGCGGGCGAGCAGGACGGCGAGCAGGGCGAGGAACAGGCCGTGCACGGCGAGGCTGGCCAGGCGCAGCGCGGGCGTCGGGCCGGCCGGTGCGGCCTGCGGTTCGTTACGGGGCACGCCTTCCGAGGGTACGGGGCGCAGGTCGGCCCGGGGGCCGCCGCGGCATCAACCCTTCGATGGATTTCCGGGTGCACCCCTCGGCGGGTACGGGCTCCGTCCGTCTCCCCGATGGCAGCGGGGCCGCGCCGGTCCACGCTGGAACCGCCTTCCCCTCCCGCTCCCCTCCGAAAGGTCTCCCGTGTTCGTCGCCCTGCGTGACATCCGCTTCGCCCGTGGGCGGTTCGCCCTGATGGGCGCGGTGGTCACCTTGATCACGACCCTGGTGGTGTTCCTGTACGGCCTGACCGGCGGCCTGGCCTCGGCGGCGTCCTCGGCGGTCGCCGAACTCCCGGCGGACGGCGTGGTGTTCGGCGCCCCGGCGGGTGCGGACGCCGAGGTGTCGTTCGCCTCCAGCACGGTGTCGCCGAGCCAGCGGGCGGCGGTGGCCGCGGCGGGCGCGGGCGAGGTGCACCCGCTGGGGGTGGCGATGTCCCGGCTGACGGCGGACGGCGGCGCGGCCTCGGTGAGCGTGCTGGGCACGGACGCGGCGCTGCTGCCGCCGCTGGCCCGGGGCGCGGCCCCGGCGGACGGCGAGCTCGCGGTGGGCGCCGACACGGCCGCCGCGTACCACCTCGCCCCGGGCAGCCGGGTGACGCTCGGCGCGCAGCGGTTGACGGTCTCGGCGGTCACCGAGGCGCGTTCGCTCTCGCACGCCCCGAGCGTGTGGACCACCCCGTCGACCTGGCAGCGGGTCTCCGGCCAGCAGCAGCCCACCGCCCTCGCGCTGCGCGGCCTCCCGCACGGCCTCCCGCACGGCCTGCCCGCCGACCTGCGGGCGGTGTCGCTGGAGGACGCGCTGGCGGGCGTCAACGGGTACGCGGCGGAGCAGGGCAGCCTGCAGCTGATCCAGGGCTTCCTGTTCGCGGTGAGCGCCCTGGTGGTGGGCGCGTTCTTCACGGTGTGGACGGTGCAGCGCCGCCCGGACATCGCGGTGCTCAAAGCCGTCGGCGCGTCCAGCGGCTACCTGGTGCGGGACGCGCTGGCGCAGGCGGCGGCCGTCCTGCTGGCGGGTGCGCTGCTGGGCGGGGCGCTGGGCGCGCTCGGCGGGGTGTTCGCCTCGGCCGCGGTGCCGTTCGACGCGGGCGGCCTGACGGTGGCCGTCCCGGTGGCCGCGATGGTGCTGCTGGGCCTGCTGGGCGCGGCCCTCGCGGTGCGCCGGATCACCGCCGTCGACCCGCTGGCCGCCCTGGGCGCCCACCGATGACCCCCACCGATGACCCCCGCCGATGACCACCCACCCCACCCCGGAAGGCCCCGCCGTGACCACCACCGCCACCGCCACCGCCACCTCCCCGCGCACCGGCACCGGCCTCGCCCTGCGCGCCGTGACCCTCAGCTACCCGGACGGCGGGAGTCGGCTGACCGCCTTGGACGAGGTCGAACTGACCGTCGCCCCGGGCGAGTTCACGGCCGTCGCGGGCCCGTCCGGCTCCGGCAAGTCCAGTCTGCTGGCGGTGGCCGCGACGCTGCTGCGCCCGGACCGCGGCGAGGTGCTGGTCGACGGCGTGGACGCGGGCGCGCTGGGCGAGCGCGAGCGCACCGCGCTGCGCCGCGAACGCCTGGGCATCGTCTTCCAGCAGTCGAACCTGCTGGCCTCGCTGACCGCCGTCGAGCAACTGCTGGTCCTGGAGTCGGTGCGCGGCCGCCGCCCGGCCCGCTCCCGCCGCCGGGCCGAGGACCTGCTGGAGTCGGTCGGCCTGACGGGCCCCGAGCAGCGCCGCCGCCCGCACCAGCTCTCGGGCGGCCAGCGCCAGCGGGTGAACATCGCCCGCGCCCTCTTCGGCAGCCCGTCCGTCCTGCTGGTGGACGAGCCGACCTCGGCCCTGGACCACGAACGCGGCGCCCAGGTCGTTGAACTCCTCGCCGAGGTGACCCGCACCCACCGCACCGCGACCGTGATGGTCACCCACGACCGCGAGCTGCTGGGCCGGGCCGACCGCGTCCTGGAGATGCACGACGGCCGCCTGTCCGGCTGAGCCCGGCCGATCCCGTCCGCTCCCGGCCGGACCCGCCCGAGGAGCACCGAGCGCACCGAGCCCAGCACGCCGAGCCGAGCACGCCGAGCCGGGCGCACCGAACCGGGCGCACCGAGCCGGACGCACCGAACCCGCCCCGGCCCGGACTCACTTGCCGGTGATGCTCCACGCGCCGTCCCCGGCCTCGCCGCTGCCGCCCGGAGCCAGCGCGGCCCACTCGGCGTCGCCGAGGCCGAGGGCCGTGCGGAGGTAGGCGGAGACCGCGTCGGCGAGGAGGGCCACGCGCTCGGGGTCCTCGTCGGTGGTCTCCGCGACCTTCTCCCCGGCGATGCCGCCCATGGTGTGCTCGGCCCCGGCGAGGGTGAGCAGGCTCTTGGGGGCCGGGCTGAGGTGGTAGGCGTCGGTGAACCACTCCGGCCCCCGGGTGGTGAGCTGCGACCGGTCCTCGCCCCCGGCGACGATCAGGGCCGGGGTGGTCATGGTGGAGAAGTCCGGCTTCATGAACGGGAGGTGCTCGGCGGCGAACGGGGTGAGGGTGTCGCCGGTCCCGGCCGCGGCGATCAGCGCACCGGCCGACACCGCGGGGTGCGAGAAGTCCTCGCCGGGGACGCCGTCGGCGTCGAGCACGCGGGCCCCGAGGAGGGCGCCCGCAGTCTGGGCGCCCCAGGAGTGGCCGACCACGGCGGTGCGCCCGGGGTCGGCGCGGGTCTCCAGGTCGGCCTGGGCCAGGAGGTCGCCGAGGTGGTCGAGGACCGCGTGGAGGTCGGCTATCCGCACGCGCCAGACGGTGGCGAAGCGCGGGTCGTCCCAGCCGATGGCGTTGCGGCGGGAGTCCAGGTGGGTGGGCTGCACCACGACGAATCCGGCGGCGGCCCACCGGTCGACGAGGGGCCCGTACCCGTCCAGCGACCAGGCGTTGCCGTGGGAGAAGACGATCACGGGCAGGTCCCGGCCCGTCCGGGGGGCGGTGACCCGCACCTGCAGGTCGGTGCCGCGACCGGGCGCGGGAACGGTGAGGGGCTTGACCGAGACGATCTGCCGGTCACGGAAGTGGGCATGGGTGTGGGAGGACATGGGGGGACCTGGGCTCTCTCCGGGGACGGCTCTGCCATACTTTGACGGAGCAACGTTCCGCCAACTTAGCGGAACATTGTTCCGCGAGTAAAGGGGAGCCATCCGTGCCGGAGTCGGTCGGGGTACGCCAAGCACAGGCGCAACGCACGCGCCGCGGCCTGCTGGAGGCAGCCGCGGCGGTCTTCGTCGAACAGGGCGTCCAGGCGCCGGTCCGCGACATCGCCGTGCGCGCCGGCGTCGGCGTCGGCACGCTCTACCGGAACTTCCCGACCCGCGCGGACCTCGTCACCGCCGTCTACCGGCACCAGATCGACGCCTGCGCCGCCCTCGCCCCGCAGCTCCTGGCGGAGTCCGACTCGGCGTTCACCGCACTGAGGCGGTGGACGGACGCGTTCGTGGACTTCCTGGTGACCAAGCACGGCCTCGGCGCGGCCCTGGGCTCCGGTGATCCGGGGCTGGAGAACCTCCACGTCCTCATGCTCGACACCCTGGTCCCGGCCTGCACCGCACTACTGGACGCGTGCGCCGCCGAGGGCGGACTCCACCCCGGCCTCACCGCCTACCGGCTCATGCGCGCCGTCGGGAACCTCTGCATCACCGGCCCCGACTACGACCAGGCCGACGCCCGGCACATGGTCGCCGTCCTCCTCGCCGGATGCCGCACCCCGGCCTGACCCGCACCCCCCGACCGACCCCTGACCGGCCCTGACCGCCCCCGACCGCCGCCGACCGAGCCCCCCGGCCCGGCCTCCCGCTACTGCTGCGCGGCGGCCCGGTCGCCGGCCGCCCACAGGTGGCGGATGTGACCGAGGTGCCGGGTCATGCACTCCTGCGCGGCCTCGGCGTCGCCGGTCAGCAGCACGTCGAGCAGTTCGAGGTGCTCCTCGGCGGAGGTGACCAGCTCGCCCTGCCGGTCGAGCCGGTTGAGGCCGTAGAGGCGCGAGCGCTTGCGCAGGTCGCCCACGGTCTCGACCAGTCGGGCGTTGCCGGCCAGGGCGAGCAGGTCGAGGTGGAACTGCCGGTCGGCCTCCAGGTAGCCGATCAGGTCGTGCTGGCGGGCGGCCGCGACGATGGCCTCGGCTTGCGGGCGCAGCGCCTCCAACTGTTCGGCGGTGGCGGTCCGGGCGACCTGGCCGACGGTGGGGACCTCGATGAGCGCGCGGATCTCGGTGTACTCGTCGAGGTCCCGGTCGGAGAGCTCGGTGACCCGGAAGCCCTTGTTGCGGACGGCCTCGACCAGGCCCTCCCGGGCCAGGTCGAGCATCGCCTCGCGGACCGGGGTCGCGGAGACCCCGAAGTCGACGGCCAGGGTCGGGGCCGAGTAGACCACGCCCGGGCGCAGCTCGCCGGAGATGAGTGCCGCACGCAGGGCGTGGGCGACCTGGTCGCGCAGCCGCTCCTGGACGGAGATGAGGTTGCGGGGCTTGAGGTCGGCCATGGTGTTCCTCCGGAGGTCCAATAGGGCCCCATTGTACAATGTCACGTTGCGGAGAGTGAATGCCCCACGTGCGACGGTCGCCGTCCGTGTCCGCGCGCCGAGGCGCTACCCCGCCACCGCGTGCTGCGCCGCCGCCACCGCCAGATCCTGCCACGCCATGCCCACGCTCTTGAAGAACCTGGGTCGATCATGGCGGACGACGGCCCTCCCGGTGACCAGTTCGGCCAGATTGGTCAGCCGCTCGGCCCCGACCCCGGCCAGCAGCAGGTCCCCGGCCTCGCGCAGCGCGACCTTCCGGGCCTCGACGAACAGGTCGGCGCGGCCGAGCAGTTGGGCGTCCACCTCGCGGGCCCGCGGCTCGTGCGAGCCGACCGCGGCGACCACCGCCCGGTCGGGCACCAGGGCGCCGTCGAACAGCGGGGTGCGGGCGGCGGTGCAGCACACCACGAGGTCGGCCCCGGCGACCGCCCCCGGCGTCCCGACGGCCGCCTCCAGGCCGAACCCGGCGGCCCGGGCGGCCAGTTCGGCGGCCGGGCCCGGCCGCCGGGCCACCACCGTGACCCGCTCCAGCCCGGGCAGCACGGCCCGCAGCGCCGCCGCGTGGCCCAGCGCCTGCGGCCCGGCGCCGAACAGCACCAGGTGCCGGGCGCCGGGCGCGGCCAGCGCCCGCAGGGCCAGCGCGGTGACGGCGGGGGTGCGCAGCGCGGTGAGCGCGGCCCCGTCCAGCAGGGCGAGCGGCTGCAGGGTGGGGCCGTCGAGCAGCAGGTACGACCCGGTGATCCGGGGCAGCCCGGCCGCCGGGTTGCCGGGCGCCACCCCGGCGACCTTCACCCCGGCGTACCGCCCGGTCGCGGCGGGCATCAGCAGCAACTCCCCGGCCGGGACGGGCACGCCCACCCGCGGCGGGCAGGCCTCCACGTCCAGCCCGTCCAGCAGGGCCCGCTCCAGCGCGTCCACGGCGGCCGGGAAGTCGAGCGTCAGCTCCAGCCCCGGGGCGGTCACAGCAGGAAGCCCGCGCCGAGGGCGTCCTCGCCGTCGAGGACGAAGCGGTGCTCGCCGGTGCGGTGGGCGGTGCCGGTGACCTCGGTGACCACCCCGCCGTCCTGCGTCCCGCGGACCCGGCCGGTGAAGACGGTGCCGATGATCGAGTCGTGGCGCAGGGCTCGGTCGCCGCCGAGGGCGCCCTCGTCGGCGAGCAGGGCGAGCCGGGCGGAGGTGCCGGAGCCGCACGGGGAGCGGTCGATCTGGCCGTCGGCGAAGACGGTGACGTTGCGCTGGTGCGGGCCGGCCGGCGTGTCGGGCAGTTCGTCGTACAGGATGACGCCGTAGACGCCGTCGCGGTGCCCGGCGAGCGCCTCGTGGCCCTCCAGCGCGGCACGGACCTCCCGTCCGGCGGCGGTGAGTTCGGCCAGCCGGTCGGGGACGACGGACAGGCCGAGCGCGGCGGCGGGCAGCGAGGCGTACACCGCGCCGGAGTGTGCCAGGTCGACGGCCACCGGGCGTCCGCCGACGGTCAGTTCGACCTTGCGGGCCAGCACCCGGGTCGGCACGTTGCGGAAGGTCACGGCGGTGGTACGGCCCCCGCTGCGGTGCACGGTGGCGCTGACCCGGCCGGAGGGGACGTCGATGCGCACCAGCGCGGTGCCGTGCTCGGGGGCGGCGACCAGGCCGGTGTCCACCGCCCAGGCGCCGAGCGCCATGGTGCCGTGGCCGCACGCCGTCGAGTAGCCGTCCTTGTGCCAGAACAGGACGCCGAAGTGCGCCCCGCCGTCGTCCGCGGGGACGACGAACCCGCCGTACATCCCGGCGTGCCCGCGCGGTTCGCGGGTCAGCAGGCGGCGCACGTCGTCCAGCGCGCTGGGGCGCGGCGAGGTCGCGGTGCCGCCCGCGCCGATCGCGATCGAGCGGCGTTCGGCGACGGTGTCGCCGGGCACCGGCGGCAGGCCCGCGACGACGATCCGGAACGGCTCGCCCGCGGTGTGGTAGTCGGTGGTCGAGATCTGCTGCATCACTGCTCCCCGGCGGGCAGCACGCTGACGGTGCGCGAGGCGGTGTAGAAGTCGAGCGCGGCCCGGCCCTGCTCGCGGGAGCCGTACGAGGCGCCCTTGGCGCCGCCGAACGGCAGGTGGAAGTCGACGCCGCTGGAGGGCGCGTTGATCCGGATCATGCCCGCGTCCAGCCGGTCCGCGGCGGCCAGCACCGCGTCCAGGGCGCGCGAGTGGACGGAGGTGGAGAGGCTGTGCCGGGTGTCGTTGGCCAGCGCGACGGCCTCGTCCAGGTCGGCGGCGGGCAGCAGCACGGCGACGGGGCCGAAGAACTCCTCCGTCAGCAGCGGGTGCCCGGCCGGGACGCCCTCCAGCAGGGTCGGCTCCAGGAACCAGCCCGCCCGCTCGGCCCGCGCCCCGCCCGCCAGCACGGTCGCGCCGCCCGCGCGGGCGGTGTCGATCGCGTCGGTCAGCCGTTCCAGCGCCTGCCGGTTGATCACCGGGCCGCAGGAGGTGCCGGGCGCGGACGGGTCGGCGGCCGGGGTCTGGTCGAGCGCCTTGGCCAGCGCCTCGGCCAGCGGCTCGTACGCGTCGCCGACGGCGATCACCCGGCTGGTGGCGGTGCACTTCTGGCCCGCGTAGCCCGCGACGGCGCCCGCCAGGTGCGCGGCGGCCTGCGCGATGTCGGCGTCGGGCAGGACGAGGGCGGCGTTCAGGCCGCCCATCTCGGCCTGTACCGGGATGCCGCGCCCGGTCGCCCCCGCGATCACCGAGCGCCCCACCGCGGTCGAGCCGGTGAAGGAGACCACGTCGGCGCCGCCGATCAGTGCCGTCCCCACCTCGGCACCGCCCGGCACCACCGTCAGCACGCCCTCGGGCAGGCCCGCCAGCTCGGCCAGCCGCAGCGCCACCGCGACCGCCTCCGAGGACGGCTTGAGCACCACCGCGTTGCCGACAGCCAGCGCGGGCGCGGCCTTCCAACTGGGGATCGCCAGCGGGAAGTTCCACGGCGTGATCAGCCCGGCCACCCCGTACGGGCGGCGGCGGGTCAGCAGCAGGCCCGGCCCGGCGGCGGGCTCGTGCACCTCACCGGAGGCGGCGAACGGCGCCTGCGCGTAGTAGCGCCAGATCGCCACCGTGCGGGCGACCTCGCCGCGGGCCTCGGCGACCGGCTTGCCGACCTCCCGGACGACCAGCCCGACCAGCTCGTCGGCGGCACCCTCGATCGCCGCGGCCGCCGCGGTCAGCGCGAGCGACCGCCCGGCCGCCCCCAGCGCCCACCAGCCGCGCTGCGCCCCGCGCGCGTCCGCGAGCGCCGCCGCGACGCCCTCGGCCCCGGTCGACGGCACCGAGGCGACCAGGTCGTCGGGGTCGGCGGGGTTGTACGAGTCGATCGTCGTCATGCTCAGTGACCTTTCAGGCAAAGGGAGTCGGCGGAGCGCCGAGGCGCGGCGCCGTCACAGCAGGAAGCCGGCCGGGAACGGGTCCGTCGGGTCGAGGAAGTACTGCGCGGTGCCGGTGACCCAGGCCCGGCCGGTGACGGTCGGGACGACGGCGGGCCGGCCGGCCACGGTGGTCTCCTCGACCAGGCGGCCGGTGAAGGTCGTCCCGATGAAGGAGTCGTTGCGGAAGTCGGCGCCGATCGCCAGCTCGCCGCGCGCGTGCAGCTGCGCCATCCGCGCGGAGGTGCCCGTCCCGCACGGCGAGCGGTCGAACCAGCCGGGGTGGATGGCCATCGCGTGCCGCGAGTGCACCGCGTCCGAGCCGGGCGCGAGCAGTTGGACGTGGTGGCAGCCGTGGATGGACGGGTCCTCGGGGTGCACCGGCCGGTGCTCCTCCGCGGCGTTGATCGCGTCCATCACCGCCAGCCCGGCGGCCAGGATCTCGTCCTTGCGCCCGCGCTCGAACGGCAGTCCGAGCTGCTCCAGCGGCAGGATCGCGTAGAAGTTGCCGCCGTACGCGAGGTCGTAGCCGACCGTCCCGTACCCGGGCACCGCCAGCTCCCGCCCCAGCGCGACCGCGTACGAGGGCACGTTGCGGAGGGTGACGGCGACCGCGGCCCCGTCCTCCACCCGGACGTCGGCGACCACCAGCCCGGCGGGGGTGTCGAGGCGCACGGTGGTGACCGGTTCGACCACCGGCACCATGCCGGTCTCCACCAGCACGGTGGCCACGCCGATGGTGCCGTGGCCGCACATCGGCAGCAGCCCGGAGACCTCGATGTACAGCACCCCGAAGTCGGCGTCCGGCCGGGTGGGCGGCTGCAGGATCGCGCCGCTCATCGCGGAGTGGCCGCGGGGCTCGTACATCAGCAGCGTGCGGAACCCGTCCAGGTGCCGCTGGAAGTGGGCGCGCCGCTCGGCCATGGTGGCGCCGGGGATCGTGCCGAAGCCGCCGGTGACCACCCGGGTGGGCATGCCCTCGGTGTGCGAGTCGACGGCGTGGAAGACGTGACGGGTCCGCATCGCGGTGCTCTCCAGTCAGCTGGCGGGGACGGATCGGGGCGGCGGCGCGGGTGGTTACCGGTGGCCCTCGGCGAGCGCCTTCTCGGTCGCGGCGCGCACCGCGGCCTCGGCCTCCGGCTCCAGCGGCAGGCGCGGGGCGCGGGTCGGACCGCCGGGGCGGCCCGCGAGGTCCATCGAGAGCTTGATGGACTGCACGAACTCGGTCTTGGAGTCCCAACGCAGCAGCGGGTGCAGCGACTTGTAGAGCGGGACGGCGGTGGCCAGGTCGCCGGAGACGGCGGCGCGGTACAGCGCGGAGGTGGCCGCGGGCAGCGCGTTCGGGTAGCCCGCGATCCAGCCGACCGCACCGGCGATCGCCAGCTCCAGCAGCACGTCGTCGGCGCCGATCAGCAGGTCCAGGCCCGGCGCCAGCTCGCCGATCTCGTAGGCCCGGCGGACGTCGCCGGAGAACTCCTTGACCGCGACGATCGAGCCCTCCGCGTGCAACTGCGCCAGCAGCGGGGGGACGAGGTCGACCTTGGTGTCGATCGGGTTGTTGTACGCGACGACCGGCACCCCGACCTTCGCCACCTCGGCGTAGTGGGCCCGCACCGCGGCGTGGTCGGCCCGGTAGGCGTTCGGCGGCAGCAGCAGCACCGACCCGGCCCCGGCCCCGGCGGCCTGCTCGGCCCACCGGCGCGACTCCGCGCTGCCGTACGCGGCGACCCCGGGCATCACCCGGGCCCCGTCCCCGGCCGCCTCGACGGCGGTGGTGACGACCTTGGCGCGCTCCTCGGGCGTGAGCGTCTGGTACTCGCCGAGCGAGCCGTTGGGGACGACGCCGTCGCAGCCGTTGTCGATCAGCCAGCGGACGTGCTCGGCGTAGGCGTCGTAGTCCACCGTGAGGTCGTCCCGGAAGGGCAGCGTGGTGGCGACCATGATGCCGCGCCAGGGGCGGGCGGGGTCGTGGGGCGTGCGGGTCATGGGAATCTCCCTCGATATGATGTGTGACATTTTACAAACAGGCGAGCTGAGCCCACAAGAGGGCCCCGCCCACCCGAACCGATCCGGCCCGCGCCCGAGGCGACGACTCCGCCCCCGGCGCCGGCCCCGCCGGTCACCGCCCGACCGCTACCCCCGGCCCGACCGCTCCGGTCCCGACTCCGGCCCCGGATCCGCCAGTTGCGCCAGCGGCACCGGACAGGAGAGCGGTCGGCCGTCCGGCCGCCCCGCCCCGCCGCCGGACAGGCGGGCCACCGCGGGCCCGCACATCCGGCCCTGGCACCAGCCCATCCCGGCCCGGGTGAGCAGCTTGACCGTCCGGGCGTCACCGGCGCCGAGCTCCTCCACGGCCGCCCGGATCTCGCCCGCCGGGACTTCCTCGCACCGGCAGACGTCGGTGTCGTCGGTGACCCAGCCGGTCCAGTCCGGCCCGGGCGCGTGCGCGGCGGCCATCAGCGCGGCGAACGCGCGCCGCCGCCGCCGGACGGCGCTCTCCCGGGCGGGCGCGGGGCGTCCGGCCACCGCGTGGGCGGCCAGCACGCCCTCGGCGAGCGCCAGGTCGGCGCCGCCGACGCCGCAGGTCTCCCCCGCGGCCCACAGCCCGGGCACGCTGGTGCGCTGCTCGGCGTCGACCGCGAGGGCGACCGCGCCGTCCGGCCCGGTGACCGTCGCGGCGCCGAGCTCCGTGGCCAGTTCGATCTGCGGGACGAGCCCGTGCCCGATCGCCAGCGCGTCGCACGCGATCCGCCGTTCGCTGCCGGGCACCGGCCCCCACCGGGCGTCCAGCCGGGCCACCGTGACGGCGGTGACCCGGTCGGTGCCGTGCGCCTCGACCACGGCGCTGCCGCGGCGCAGCCGCACGCCGTGCCGCAGCAGCCGGGCGCCGTGCGCGGCGCCCTCGGCGAGCTTCCCGGGGTTGCCGGCCAGCACCGGCAGCCCGCGGGCGTAGCCGAGGTACGTGGCGGCCTCCACGACCACGGGGACCCTCGCCCCGGCCGAGACCAGCGAGGAGGCGGCGGCCAGCAGCAGCGGGCCGCTGCCGGCGACGACGATCCGGCGCCCGGGCAGCACCAGGGAGGACTTGAGCATCGCCTGCGCGCCGCCCGCGGTCACCACGCCGGGCAGCGTCCAGCCCGGGAAGGGCAGGTGCCGCTCGTGGGCGCCGGTGGCCAGCAGGACGGCGCGGGCCGGGACGGTGGCCCGGTCGCCGGCCCCGGGGCCGCGGGTGGCGTGCAGGCGCCAAGGGCGCTCCTCGTCGCCGGGGACGCCCGCCTCGGCCGCCCACACGTGGTGGCCGGGCAGGTGGTCGACCAGCGGCCGGGCGGCCAGCCGGGCCCGCAGCCGGGCGAACACCGCCCAGCCGTGGTGCAGCTTCTCCGGCCGGGCCGCGCCCAGTTCGGGCGCGGGGTGCCGGTAGTACTGGCCACCGGGGCGGCTGCCCGCGTCCACCAGCGCGACCCGCAGGCCGAGCCCGGCGGCGGCGTCGGCCGCGGCCAGTCCGGCGGGCCCGGCGCCGATCACCGCGAGGTCGTAGCAGGAGCCCCGGCGGCCGCCGGACGGCTCAGACTTCGAGGTCGGCATGGCCGTGCCCCTCCTGGGTGGTGACGGTGTCGCCGTGCTCGGCGGGCAGCAGGCACAGGCGCTGGTTGGGGCGGCCGTTGACGGTGGCCAGGCAGTCGAAGCACTGTCCGATCCCGCAGAACGCGCCGCGCGGGCGGCCGGTGCCGCGGGTGGTGCGCCAGGCGAGCACGCCGTCGGCCCACAGCGCGGCGGCCAGCGTCTGCCCGGGCAGTGCGGGCACCGGGCGTCCGTCGAACAGGATGGTGCGGGCGGGTCCGGGTTCGGCGCCCACCAGGTCGAGCGGGTCCATGGCTGCTCCTCGCCTCCGGGTCTCTCGTACCTCGCGCCCCGCCCCGTTCACGGCTCCTCCCCCGTGCCCTCGAACCGCTCGGGACGGAACGGCGCGAGGTCCAGCCCCGGCTCCTCCCCGAGCAGTCGGCGGCTGATCAGCAGCCCGGTGGCGGGCGCCAGGCCGATGCCCGCGCCCTCGTGCCCGCAGGCGTGGTGCAGACCGGGGACGCGGGCGTCCGGGCCGATCGCGGGCAGGTGGTCGGGCAGGTAGGGACGGAAGCCCCGGTAGGCGCGCTGGACCTGGACGGTGCGCAGCACCGGGAAGAGCGCGGCGGCCTGGGCGGCGAGCCGGTGCAGCACCCCGGGGGCGAGGGTGCGGTCGAAGCCGACCCGCTCGCGGCTGGCGCCGATCAGCACCGGCCCGGCGGGGGTGCCCTCGACCACGGCGGAGGACTGCAGGTCGGCCGAGCCGGAGGCGACGTCGGCGACGTAGTCGGCGGCGTAGACCTTGCGCCGGACGATCCGCGGCAGCGGTTCGGTGACGAGGACGAAGCCGCGCCGGGGCAGCACCGGCAGCCGGACCCCGGCCAGCGCGGCGAGTTCGCCGCCCCAGGTGCCCGCGGCGTTGACCACGGCGGGCGCGGCGAGTTCGCGGCGCCCGGTGACGACCCCGGTGACGCTGCCGCCGGGGCCGCGCAGCAGGCCGGTGACGGCCTCGCCGAGGTAGCGGTCGGCGCCGGAGGCGCGCAGCAGGTGGGCGGCGGCGAGGGCGGGCTGCACCTGGGCGTCCTGCGGATACAGGTAGCCGCCGGGCAGCCCCTCGGCCAGGTGGGGTTCGAGGGCGCGCAGTTCGTCGGCGGCGACCGGGACGGCCTCCACCCCGACGGCGCGCTGCCGCGCGGCGAGGCCGTGCAGCGGGTCGAGGCCGGCGGGCCGGGTGGCGACCACCAGGCCGCCCTTGGGCTCGTACTCGACGCGGGCGCCGAACTCCTCGGCGAGTTCGCGCCACAGCCGGGTGGAGAGCAGGGCGAGGTCGAGTTCGGGGCCGGGCTCCTTGTCGGAGACCAGCAGGTTGCCCTCGCCCGCGCCGGTGGTCCCGCCGGCCACCGGTCCGCGGTCCACCACGGCGACCTTCAGGCCGGAGCGGGCCGCGTAGTAGGCGCAGGCGGCGCCGACGACACCGGCGCCGACCACCACGACGTCGTAGGGGGTTCGCTTGAGCACCTCAGTAATATGTCACATGTCTTGAAGCACGGGCAAGCCCCCCACCAGCACCGATCTCCCCCGCCGGGCCCGGGAACGCGAACGGCCCCGGACCACAGGGGTCCGGGGCCGTTCGACGGTTCAGCCGCTCAGTCGCTCATCAGGTGATGTCGTCGTCGATCTGGTCGCGGCGCGCCGCCGGGATCGGCGCCGGCGCCTCCACCGGCTCCACCCCGCCGACCGACTCCGCCCCCGCCACGCTCTCGACCGTCAGGTCGACCTGGGAGGCCTCCTCGTCGCTCAGCCCGGCGTCGGGGTTGCGGGCGGCCTTGCGCTTGTCGTTCACCAGCGAGATGCCGACCGCGATGAAGTACAGCGTCCAGATCGGCGCGGCCAGCGCCAGCATCGACACCGGGTCGGCGGACGGGGTGGCGAACGCCGCGAACACGGTGATGCCCATCACCATGGCGCGCCACCAGCCCAGCATCCGCTTGCCGGTGAGCACCCCGACCAGGTTCAGCATCACCAGGAACAGCGGCAGTTCGAAGCCCGCCCCGAACACCAGCACCATGCGGGTGACCAGGTCGAGGTAGTCCTCCACCGGCACGATCGAGGTGACGCCGTCCGCGACGAAGCTGATCAGCATCTGCGCGGTCATCGGCATGACCAGGTAGGCGAAGGCCGCACCGGCGAGGAACAGCGGGGTGCCGATGGCCAGGAAGGAGATCGAGTAGCGCTTCTCGTGCTGGTGCAGACCGGGCGCCACGAACTTCCACAGCTGGTACAGCCAGACCGGGGTGGCGGCCACCACGCCGGCGGTGAGGCTGACCTTCAGCACCAGGGTGAACGGCGTCAGCAGACCGATGTTGGAGACCTGCGCGCAGTGCTCGTCGCCCGGCACCGGGTGCCCGTCCGGACCGCAGGCGGGCAGCGGGGCGATCAGGAAGTCCAGCAGCCGCTTGTTGAAGAACGCCGCGACGATCGTGAAGAAGATGATCGCCAGCAGCGACTTGACCAGCCGGTTGCGCAGCTCGCGGAGATGGTCGGCGAGCGCCATCCGCCCCTCAGGGTCCTTGGCCGCTTTGGTCGTCTTGCTCAACCCGGTCCTCGAATCGTGCGCTCGTCGTAGTCGGAGTGGTGCGGGAGCCCGACGCGGTCGTTCAGGCGGCCCGGTCGGTGCGGGACGCGCCGGGGGCGGCCTTGACCACCCGTTCCGGCTCGGCGGCGGGCCGCGCGGCCGGGGCGGCGGACGCGGGCGCGGCGGCCTCGCGACCGGAGTCGAACTCCCGGCGCAGCGCCTTGCCCTCGCTCTTGAGGATCCGCAACGACCGGCCCAGCGCCCGCGCCGCGTCCGGCAGCCGCTTGCCGCCGAACAGCAGCACCGCGAACACCGTGACCAGCAGCAACGAGCCGGGCGAAAGGAGACGCATCTCCGGAGCACCGCCTTCCTTGTCCGGGAGGTCCGGGAGGCAGGACTCCCCCTCTGCGGGCGATGGTAGCCGCTCGGGGTGTCGCGGCGGGAACCCGGTCCCCAACGATCGGGTACCGGTCACCCGCCCGCCCGGCAGCACCGCCGGAAGCTCCTCGGCAGCACCTCGGCGGCACCGCCGGAAGCGCCTCAGTCCGCCTCGCCCGCCCGCTGCAGCGCGGCGACCGCGCCGTCCACCTCCCGGGCCAGCGCCCGGGCGTCCAGCCACAGCCGCAGCCCGAGCACGCCCAGCACCAGCAGGCCCGCGGTGGAGAGCAGGACGGCCCCGACCAGGGTCCAGTTCACGTGCGGCGCCTTCCTATCCGTCCACCGGCAGCAGCCGCATGGTGTGCACGCCCGCCTCGGTGAGCGCGGCGACGATCTTCTCCCCGGCGATCTTGCGGACGGACGCCCCGCAGGCCGGGCAGGTGAAGCCGTAGAAGGTCCGCTCCTTGCTGGCGCCGAGCGCCAACCGGAACTCGGCGGCCGGGAGTTCGACCTTCTCCCGGCACTGCGAGCAGTACACCTTGAATCTGGTGCCGTCGGTCACGTGGTTCAGACCTGTCCGTCCCGGTAGTGCTCCAGCGCGGCCAGCGCGGCGGTGCGGGCCTGTTCGGCGAGCTGGACGGGGGCGGTGATCCGGCCGTCCCGGCCCAGGCGCAGGGCGAGGGTGCGCAGCCCGGCCGGTTCGGCCGAGCGCAGGGTGATCCGCAGGCCGCCGTCGGGGAGTTCCTCGGCGCTGTCGTGGGTGTAGTACTCGGCGACCCACCGGCCGCCGGGGCCGACCTCGACCACCACCTGCGGGTCGTCCGCGGTGGGGGCGACCAGCCCGGCGGACAGGTCGCGGGGCTGCAGGCGGGGCGGGTTGGCGGGCTCGTCCAGCACCTTGATCTCGGCGATCCGGTCGAGCCGGAAGGTGCGCCGGTCCTCGGAGGTCCGGCACCAGCCCTCCAGGTAGGTGTGGCCCTCGGTGACCAGCCGGATCGGGTCGACCTCGCGCTCGGTCAGCTCGCCGCGGCCGTGCGACCAGTAGCGCAGCCAGATCAGCCGGCCCTCGCTGAGGGCGCGGTCGATGTCGGCGAAGACGGTGCCCTCGGCCTCGAAGGTGACGCCGATCCGGGCGGCGGACTCGGCGTTCTCGCCCGCCGCGTCCTCGATCTTGGCGACGGCCCGGGTGAGCGCCTGCCGGTCGCGCTCGCGCAGCCCGGGCAGGCCCGCCACGGCGCGGGCGGCGACCAGCAGCGCGGTGGCCTCGTCGGCGGCCAGCCGCAGCGGCTGGGCAACGTCGTCCACGTTGTGCCACCAGATCCGCTCGCCGTCGGTGTCGATGTCGAGCAGGTCGCCGCCGCGGAAGGACGTCCCGCACATCGGCAGCACGTTCAGGTCGCCGATCAGCTCCCGCTCGGTGATCCCGAACGCCCGCGCCACCTCGGCCACCTCGGCCCCGGGCCGCTCGCGCAGGTAGGTGACCAACGACAGCATCCGCCGCGTCTGGTCGATCGCGTTGCTCATGCCTGCACCTCCGCGAGACCGGCCACGGCGCGCAGCCGGTCGATGACGTCGGCCCGCAGGTCCTCGGGGCCGATCACGATGACGTCGGGGCCGTACTCGGCCAGGTCGGCGCCCAGGCCGTTGCCGTACGGGATGTCCAGCTCGTCCCAGTCGGCGCCCACCGGCCGGGTCTCCAGCGCGCGCTGGCGCAGCGGGTAGGCGGCGCCGGAGCGCACCTTGACCCGCGCCACGGCGGTCGCGCCCTCGCCCGCGAACCGGGCGACCACGGCCCGGACGTCCACGTGCTCGGGCACCTCGCCGGTGAACGCGCCCGCCCGGGAGCGGACCTTGCCGGTGATCCGGGAGAGCCGGAACACCCGGGCCGAGCCGCGGTCGCGGTCGTAGCCCGCCAGGTACCAGTGGCCGCGCCAGCACTCCAGCGCCCAGGGCTCGACCGAGCGCGGCTCGGCGGTCGCGGCCCCGGCCTTGCGGTAGTCGAAGGTGACCGGGCGCCGGTCGCGGGCGGCGGTGAGCAGCGGCTCGAACGCGGCCTCCCGGCCGGGGATCCGCGGCTCCAGCGCGCCGTGCTCGCGGTCCTCGGCGAACGGGACGCCGGCGGCGCGCAGCTTCTGCAGGGCGCCGCTGGCGGCGCCGGACATCTTGGCCTGCTGCCAGACCCGGGCGGCCAGCGCCAGCGCGGCGGCCTCCTCGGCGTCCAGGGCGATCTCCGGGAGGCGGTTGCGGTCGCGCCGGGCGAGGTAGCCGATCTCGCCGTCGAGCGCGTTCTCGTCCACGTCGATGATCAGTCCGAGTTCCCGCAGGTCGTCCTTGTCGCGCTCGAACATCCGGTTGAAGGCGTCCTCGGAGCCCTGCTGCCAGGCCTCCCGGTACGCCTCGACGGATTCGCGCAGCTCTTTCTTGGAGAGCGGACGCCGGGTGTTCATCAGGCACAGGGCGAGGTTCATCAGCCGCTCTGCCTTGGCGATCGCCATCGCTGACCCTTCCTCCGATCGGGGGTGACCTGCCTGACCGTACCGGTACGGGCACGTTCAGAGAAAGCCGGACCCCCGGCTCCGTGCGGAGCCGGGGGTCCGGTGGTGCGTCCGAGGTCAGACGCCCAGCAGGTCCACCACGAAGATCAGGGTGGAGCCGGCCGGGATGAGCGGGCTCGGCGACTGGTTGCCGTAGGCCAGGTGCGGCGGGATGACCAGCTCGCGGCGGCCGCCGACGCGCATGCCCTCGACGCCCTGGTCCCAGCCCTTGATGACCCGTCCCTTGCCGAGCGGGAACTTGAAGGTCTGGCCGCGGTTCCAGGAGGCGTCGAACTCCTCGCCGGAGGCGAAGGTGACACCCACGTAGTGGACCTCGACGGTCGCCCCGGCCTTGGCCTCGGCGCCGTCGCCGACCACGATGTCGCGGATCTGGAGCTCGCTCGGGGCGTCGCCGCCCGGGAAGTCGATCTCCGGCTTGGTCAGGCTCACGATTGCTCTTCTCGTTCGGTTGCGTGAACGGGGTTCATCCTAGGCGCACCGACGGCGCGTCAGCTGTCGCCGCCGACGCCCGCGTCCAGGATGTCCACCACGAACACCAGGGTGGAGTTGGCCGGGATGCTGTCGCTGGCCTTGTCCTTGTAGCCCAGCGAGGCGGGGATGACCAGCTCGACCCGGCTGCCGATGTTCTGGCCGACGATGCCCTTGTCCCAGCCCTCGATGACGCTGCCGGCGCCGGTGGTGAAGGTGAACGCCTGCCCGCGGTCGAGCGAGGAGTCGAACTTCTTGCCGTCCTTGTAGAGCACGCCGGTGTACTGCACCAGCACCTTCTCGCCGGACTCGATCTTGCGGCCCTTGCCCTGGATGAGCACGTGGCTCTTCAGGTCGGTCGGGTCCGCGGCGCCCGGGACGGGGGTGATCTCGGCGGGCTTGTTGCCGTTGTCCTTGACCTGCGGGAAGTCCGCGGGCGGCGGGGTCACGTCACCGGAGACCACCGCGTTCGGCGTGGTGGACTGCCGGATGTCCAGCACGAACACCAGGCTGTCGTTGCCCCCGATGCCCAGTTGCTGGCTGCCCTGCGGGCCGAACGCGGCCGCGGGCGGGGCGACCACCAGCAGGCGGCTGCCGGCCTTGTGGCCCTCGACGGCGTTGTCCAGCGCGGCGATCAGCGACCCGGCACCGGCCTGGTACAGCTGCGGCTTGCCGTTCTGCTCCCCGTACGAGCCGGGGATCTCCTTGCCGGTCTGCCAGTCCATCGCGGTGTAGTCGACGGAGACCCAGTTGCCCTTCTCGACCTTCGCGCCGTTGCCCGCGGACAGCTCCTTGACCACGAAGGTGCCGTCGGGCGCGTCCTTGGGCAGCGTGATGGTGGCCTTGGTGCCGAAGTCGCCGGAGACGGTGGGCAGCACCTTGGCGTTGTCCTTGATCGGCGGCACCGGCTGCTGGGTCGGCGCGTCCGAGGCGGCCGCGCTGGGGCTGGCCGTCGCGGAGTCCGCCTTGGCGGCGGGCTTGTGGCCGCCGTCCTTGTTGACGTAGTACAGCGTCACGCCGGAGGCGATCAGCAGGACCGCCAGGACCGAGCCCAGGATGACGCCGAGCCGGCCCACCCCGCCCGGGTCCTCGTCGTACCCGGCCTCGGAGAGCGGGACCTTGCGCTGGTTGGACGCGAAGAACTGCGGGACCTGATCGGCCTTGGCGTCCGGGTTGACCGGGTTGACCGGGTTGGTCGGCGGTGCCCAGCCCGCCTGGGTCAGGATCTCCGCGGGGACGACGATCGACTCGCGGTCCAGGGGAGGCTTGTTCCCGGTGTTGTCGGCCTCGCCCGGGCTCGACGCTTTCTCAGACATGACTCCCCATTCGACTCGCCCGACGACGCGTGTACCACTGGTGCGGGGCAGCAGTATGCCAGGTCGGCATGAGAGCCGTTCGAGCCGGTCCGCGCCCCGCTGTCAGGCGGTTCTCAGACGGCTGCCAGGATGTCGATCACGAACACCAGGGTGGAGTTCGCCGGGATCGACCCGCTGGCCTGGTCGCCGTAGCCCAGCGCGGGCGGCACCACCAGCAGCACCCGGCTGCCGACGGTCTTGCCGACCAGCCCCTGGTCCCACCCCTTGATCAGGCTTCCGGTGCCGACCTGCAGCGCCTGCGCGCCGCCGTGGTTCCACGAGGAGTCGAACTGCTTGCCGTCGGCCCAGGTCACGCCGGTGTACTGGACCAGCAGCGTCTGCCCGCTCTGCACCTCCGGGCCGGTGCCCTTGACCAGGACGTACTGCTGCAGGTCGGTGGGCGGCTGCTGGCCGGAGGGGACGGTGATGGTGGGCGCGGCCTTGCCGTTGTCCTTCACCTGCGGGGCGTTCGCGGGCGGCTGGGTGAGGTCCCCGGGGATGGTGGTGTCCTGCGGCGTCGCGCTCACCACGTCCAGCACGAACACCACGGTGTCGTCCTTGCCGACGCCCAGCGCGCTCGACCCCTGGCTGCCGAACCCGGCCGCGGGCGGGGCGACCACCAGCAGCCGGGAGCCCACCTTCTTGCCGACCACGCTCTGGTCGAACGCGGGCACCAACTGCCCGCTGCCCGCCTGGTAGAGCTGCGGCTTGCCGCCGGAGTCGTAGGAGCTGGAGAGGTCCTTGCCGCTGGTCCAGTCCTTGACGGTGTAGTTGACCGTCACCCAGTCGCCCTTCTTGACCTCCGCCCCGGAGCCCTCGCTCACGACGCTCACCACGAAGTCGCCGCTCGGCTGCCCGGACGGCAGCGTGATCGTCGCCTTCGAGCCGAAGTCGCCGCTGACGGTCGGCATCGGCGAGGCGGAGGCCACCGGGCTCGGCACCTGGACCGCGGAGGCCGAGGAGGCGGGGGGCGTCGTCGCGGTGGACTTCCCGGAGCCGTCCGAACTGCTGCATCCGGCGATCAGCACGGCGGTCAGGGGGACGGTGAGCAGGCAGGCGATTCGACGCATGGCGTCAGCCTATGACCCGATTCGTCCGGTCCGTCGGAGGCGCTCGGCGCGCCCCCGACGGACCGTCACGGCCGGTCGGTCACATCCCGGCGATCAGCTTCTCCACCCGCTCGTCGACCGAACGGAACGGGTCCTTGCACAGCACGGTGCGCTGCGCCTGGTCGTTCAGCTTCAGGTGCACCCAGTCGACGGTGAAGTCGCGGCGCTGCTCCTGGGCGCGCTTGATGAAGTCGCCGCGCAGCCGGGCCCGGGTGGTCTGCGGGGGCACCGACTTGCCCTGGAAGGTCAGCAGGTCGGTGGTGACCCGCTGGGCCTGGCCGTTCTTCTGCAGCAGGTAGAACAGGCCGCGGCGGCGGTGGATGTCGTGGTAGGCCAGGTCGATCTGGGCGACCCGCGGGTTGGACATGGTCATCTGGTGCTTGGCCCGGTACTTCTCGATCAGCTGGTACTTCATGATCCAGTCGATCTCGGTGCCGACCTTGGCCAGGTCCTCGCTGCGCACCGCCTCCAGGGTGCGGCCCCACAGGTCCAGCACCCGGGCCACGGTGCCCTCGTTGAGGCCCTTGCGGTCGGCGAACTCCAGCGCCTTGGTGTAGTACTCCTCCTGGATCTCCAGCGCGGAGGCCTCCCGCCCGTTGGCGAGCCGGACCTGGTGGGTGCCGGTCAGGTCGTGGCTGACCTCGCGGATCGCCCGGATCGGGTTCTCCAGCGTCAGGTCCCGCATCACCACCCCGGCCTCGATCAGCCGCAGCACCAGGTCGGTGGCGCCGACCTTGAGCAGCGTGGTGGTCTCCGACATGTTGGAGTCGCCGACGATGACGTGCAGCCGCCGGTAGCGCTCGGCGTCGGCGTGCGGCTCGTCGCGGGTGTTGATGATCGGACGGGAGCGGGTGGTCGCCGAGCTGACGCCCTCCCAGATGTGCTCGGCCCGCTGGCTGACGCAGTACACCGCGCCGCGCGGGGTCTGCAGCACCTTCCCCGCCCCGCAGATCAGCTGCCGGGTCACCAGGAACGGGATCAGCACGTCCGCCAGCCGGGAGAACTCGCCGTGCCGGGCCACCAGGTAGTTCTCGTGGCAGCCGTAGGAGTTGCCGGCCGAGTCGGTGTTGTTCTTGAAGAGGTAGACGTCCCCGGCGATGCCCTCCTCGTGCAGCCGCCGCTCCGCGTCCACCAGCAGGCCCTCGAGGATCCGCTCGCCGGACTTGTCGTGCGTGACCAGCTCGGTGACGTCGTCGCACTCGGGGGTCGCGTACTCGGGGTGGGAGCCGACGTCGAGGTAGAGGCGGGCGCCGTTCTTCAGGAAGACGTTGCTGCTGCGGCCCCAGGAGACGACCCGGCGGAAGAGGTAGCGGGCCACCTCGTCCGGCGACAGGCGGCGCTGGCCCCGGAAGGTGCAGGTGACGCCGTACTCGTTCTCCAGCCCGAAAATTCGACGGTCCATGTGCGACTCTTCTCTGTCCGAAGCTCGGTGGAACCCCTCGGTGGCGGTGGGTGGACCGTCGGGCGGCCCGCCGGGACCGGCGGGCCGCCCGGGCGGTCATTCGGTGTCGGCGCTCGCGTCGCCCTCGTCCTCGGCGGCGGCCGACTCGTCGCCGCTGAGCAGCCGGGCCAGCTGGCCGCCCAGGATGCGCTTGAACTTCCGCTTCTGGGGGCGCTGGCGGTCCAGCACGGCGACCTCCAGCTGCTCCGGCGTCAGGGTGCGGGGGCTGCCGCCGTTGGGGTCGCGGGCCAGGCCGTCGACCGCGAGCTTGAGCGCCTCCGCCAGGCCCAGGCCGGAGCGGTGGCGCTGGCCGAGGTAGTTGCCGATGGAGTCGGCGTTGCCGCCGACCACCACCGCGTTCTTCTCGTCCACCACCGAGCCGTCGGGGGTGAGCCGGTAGATCTGGTCGTCGGCGTCGGTCCGGCCGACCTCGGCGACGATCAGCTCGACCTCGTAGGGCTTCTCCCCGACCGAGGAGAAGATGGTGCCGAGGGTCTGCGCGTACACGTTGGCCAGGCCGCGGGCGGTGACGTCGGCCCGGTCGTAGGAGTAGCCGCGCAGGTCGGCGTAGCGGACGCCGCCGATCCGCAGGTTCTCGAACTCGTTGTAGCGGCCGACCGCGGCGAAGGCGATCTTGTCGTAGATCTCGGAGACCTTGTGCAGGGCGCGGGAGGTGTTCTCCGCGACGAAGACGATGCCGTCGGCGTAGGTGAGCACGACCACGCTGCGGCCGCGGGCGATGCCCTTGCGGGCGTACTCCGCGCGGTCCGCCATGGCCTGCTGGGGCGAGACGTAGAACGGCGTGGACACCGCCGGTCTCCCTTCGGGTGGTTGGGGCGGACTCAGAGGAGCGGGGCCTGCGGGCCGTTCGGGTGCTCGCGGCGCTGGTCGGTGATGGAGACCGCGATCGCGGCGACCTCGTCCTCGTCGAGCCGGCGGAAGCCGTCCTCGGTGATCAGCGTGACGATCGGGAAGATCTTGCGGGCCAGGTCGGGCCCGCCGGTCGCCGAGTCGTCGTCGGCGGCGTCGTACAGCGCCTGGACGGCCAGGGTGGCGGCCTGCTCGCCGGTCAGCCCCGCCCGGTAGAGCTTCTTCATCGCGCCGCGGGCGAAGACCGAGCCGGAGCCGGTGGCGGCGAAGCCGGAGCGCTCCTCGGAGCGGCCGCCGGTCACGTCGTAGGTGAAGATCCGGCCGCGGCCGAGGTCGAGGTCGTACCCGGCGAACACCGGGACGACCGCGAGTCCCTGCATGGCCATCGCCAGGTTGGAGCGGATCATCGTGGTGAGCCGGTTGGCCTTGCCCTCGAACGAGAGCACGGCGCCCTCGATCTTCTCGTAGTGCTCCAGCTCCAACTGGAACAGCCGGACCATCTCGACCGCGAGGCCGGCCGTGCCGGCGATGCCGACGGCGCTGTACTCGTCCGCCGGGAACACCTTCTCGATGTCCCGCTGGGCGATGACGTTGCCCATGGTGGCGCGCCGGTCACCGGCCAGCACCACGCCGCCGTCGAACACCGCGGCGACGATGGTGGTGCCGTGCGGGGCCTCGACGGTCATCCCCTCGGGGAGGGAGCGCCGACCGGGCAGCAGGTGGGGCGCGTGGCTGTCGAGGAAGTCGAGGAACGAGGAGGAGCCGGGGGTGAGGAAGGCGGCCGGCAGACGCCCGGTGCCACTGAGGTTGGCTTCCACACGTGTCCTTCCGGATCGAAGATCGAAAGTTGCTTGGTGCCCCGGACCCTACCCGTTTCGGGGGCCGGTTCCACGCTTCCTTCGGGAGATCTGCGGGAACACGAGGCCGCAGGCGCGCTCAGGGCACACCTGCGGCGCTCGTGCTGCTGTTTTCGGCGTGCGCGGGGGGCTCCCCCGGCTACTCGCCGCCCTTCTGGACGAATCCGCGCACGAAATCCTCCGCGTTGGATTCCAGGACCTCGTCGATTTCGTCGAGTACCGAGTCGACGTCGTCGTTGAGCTTTTCCTGCCGCTCCTTGAGGTCGTCGGAGGCCTGAGTTTCCGCGGCCTGCTCCTCGACCTCCTCGGAGGAACGGTTGGCCCGCTGCTGGCCGCCGCCGGTGTCCTTCTCCGCCATTTCCCTCACCCCGCTCGTTCGGTGTTCTCGTTCAACGCTGGCTGCTCACCGGAATGATTCCCCGTCGGGGAAATGTTCACCCCCGGTGATCGAAAAGTTACCCGCCGGAGAGGACGCGCACCAGGTCCTCGGCGGTGCGGCACCGGTCGAGCAGGTCCTTGACGTGCTCCCGGGTGCCGCGCAGCGGCTCCATGGTCGGCACCCGCTGCAGGCTGTCGTGGCCGGGCAGGTCGAAGATCACGGAGTCCCAGGAGGCCGCGGCCACGTGGTCGGCGTACTGCTCCAGGCAGCGGCCGCGGAAGTAGGCCCGGGTGTCGTCGGGGGGCTGGTGGACGGCCCGGCGGACCGCCTCCTCGTCGAAGAGCCGCTCGAACCGGCCGCGCGCCTCCAGCCGGTTGTACAGGCCCTTGTCGGCCCGCACGTCGCTGTACTGGAGGTCGACCAGCTGGAGCCGGGGGCTGTCCCAGTCCAGGCCGTCGCGCTGCCGGTAGCCCTCCAGGAGCTCCTTCTTGGCGATCCAGTCGAGCTGCCGGGACAGGCTCATCGGGTCGCGCTCCAGGCGGCCCAGCACGTCCTCCCAGCGGGCCAGCACGTCCAGGGTCTGGTCGTCGGCGTCCTGCCCGTGACGGTCCTCGACGTACTTGCGGGCCAGTTCGCAGTACTCCATCTGGAGCTGGACGGCCGTCAGGCGGCGGCCGCTGCGCAGCTGGACCAGCTGCTTGAGGTCGGGGTCGTGGGAGACCCGGTGCAGGGTGCGCACGGGCTGGTCGACGGCGAGGTCGACGGCGATGAAGCCGTCCTCGATCATCGACAGGACCAGGGCGGTGGTGCCGAGCTTGAGGTAGGTGGAGATCTCGGAGAGGTTGGCGTCGCCGATGATGACGTGCAGTCGGCGGTACTTCTCGGCGTCGGCGTGCGGTTCGTCGCGGGTGTTGATGATGGGCCGCTTGAGGGTGGTCTCCAGGCCGACCTCGACCTCGAAGTAGTCGGCGCGCTGGCTGATCTGGAAGCCGTGCCCGCCGCCCTCCTGACCGATGCCCACCCGGCCCGCCCCGCACACCACCTGGCGGGAGACGAAGAACGGGGTGAGGTGGCGGACGATGTCGGCGAACGGGGTGGCCCGCTGCATCAGGTAGTTCTCGTGGGTGCCGTAGGAGGCGCCCTTGTTGTCGGTGTTGTTCTTGTAGAGCAGGATCCGCTGCCCGTTGGGCAGCTCCAGGGCCCGTTCGGCGGCCGCCGCCATGATCCGCTCGCCCGCCTTGTCCCAGAGCACCGCGTCGCGCGGGTTGGTGACCTCGGGCGAGGAGTACTCGGGGTGCGCGTGGTCGACGTAGAAGCGGGCGCCGTTGGTGAGGATGACGTTGGCCAGGCCGATGTCCTCGTCGGTGAGCTGGCTGGCGTCCGCCACGTCCCGGGCCAGGTCGAAGCCCCGGGCGTCGCGCAGCGGATTCTCCTCCTCGAAGTCCCAGCGGGCGCGGCGCGCCCGGTGCATCGCCGCGGCGTACGCGTTGACGACCTGGGACGAGGTGAGCATGGCGTTGGCGTTGGGGTGGCCGGGCACGGAGATGCCGTACTCGGTCTCGATCCCCATCACGCGCCGTACGGTCATGCGGCCCTCCTGACCTTTGGGTCCTGCTGGGTCCTGCTGGGTGCTGCCGGTGCAGACGCGCCGTCCGGCTGCGGAGCCCTGCCGAGCGCCGCAGCCGGACGGGGTCGTGCGGGTGCTACAGGTACTGCCCCGTGTTGGCGACGGTGTCGATGGAGCGGCCGGACTCGGCGCCCTGCTTGCCGGTGACGAGGGTGCGGATGAAGACGATCCGTTCGCCCTTCTTGCCGGAGATGCGGGCCCAGTCGTCCGGGTTGGTGGTGTTGGGCAGGTCCTCGTTCTCCTTGAACTCGTCCACGCAGGCGGCGAGCAGGTGGGAGACGCGCAGACCGCGCTGGCCGTGGTCGAGGTAGTCCTTGATGGCCATCTTCTTCGCCCGGTCCACGATGTTCTGGATCATGGCGCCGGAGTTGAAGTCCTTGAAGTACAGGACCTCCTTGTCACCGTTGGCGTAGGTGACCTCCAGGAAGCGGTTCTCCTCGGTCTCCGAGTACATCCGCTCGACCACCGACTGGATCATGGCGGCGACGGTGACCGACACCGAGCCGTCGTGCTCCTTGAGGTCGTCCGGGTGGAACGGGAGGGTGTCCTTGAGGTACTTGGAGAAGATGTCCTTGGCCGCCTCGGCGTCCGGCCGCTCGATCTTGATCTTGACGTCCAGGCGGCCGGGCCGCAGGATCGCCGGGTCGATCATGTCCTCGCGGTTGGAGGCGCCGATGACGATGACGTTCTCCAGGCCCTCCACGCCGTCGATCTCCGCCAGCAGCTGCGGGACGATGGTGTTCTCCACGTCCGAGCTGACGCCGGAGCCGCGGGTGCGGAAGAGCGACTCCATCTCGTCGAAGAAGACGATGACGGGCGTGCCCTCGCTCGCCTTCTCCCGGGCCCGCTGGAAGACCAGGCGGATCTGCCGCTCGGTCTCGCCCACGTACTTGTTGAGCAGCTCGGGGCCCTTGATGTTGAGGAAGTAGCTCTTGCCCTGCGGCCGGCCGGTCACCTCGGCGACCTTCTTGGCCAGCGAGTTGGCCACCGCCTTGGCGATCAGCGTCTTGCCGCAGCCGGGCGGGCCGTAGAGCAGGACGCCCTTGGGCGGCCGGAGCTCGTACTCCTTGAACAGGTCGGCGTGCAGGTACGGGAGCTCCACCGCGTCCCGGATCTGCTCGATCTGGCCGGAGAGGCCGCCGATCTGCCGGTAGTCGATGTCCGGGACCTCCTCGAGGACCAGCTCCTCGACCTCGGACTTCGGCACCACCTCGTACACGTAGCCGGAGCGGGGCTCCAGCAGCAGGGCGTCGCCCGGGCGGAGCGTGACGCCCTGGAGCGGCTCGGCGAGCCGCACCACGCGCTCCTCGTCGGTGTGGCCGGTGACCAGCGCGCGGTCGCCGCCCTCCAGCACCTCCTTGAGCGTGACGATCTCACCGATCCGCTCGAACGCCATCGCCTCGACGACGTTCAGCGCCTCGTTGAGCATCACCTCCTGGCCGCGGCGCAGCTCGTCCAACTCGACGTTGGGGCTGACGTTGACCCGGAGCTTTCGGCCCCCGGTGAAGATGTCGGCCGTCCCGTCCTCGTTCTTCTCGAGGAAGGTGCCGAATCCGGCCGGCGGCTGGGCGAGCCGGTCGACCTCCTCCTTGAGGGCCACGATCTGGTCGCGGGCCTCGCGCAGGGTCGCGACGAGCCTCTCGTTCTGGGCGGTCACACCGGCCAGATTGTTCTGCAGCTCGACGATCCGCTCCTCGAGCATCCTCGAACCACGGGGCGAATCGGCGAGCCTGCGCCGAAGGACGGCGATCTCCTGTTCGAGGTAGGAGACCTGCGCGGCCTCGTCGGACCCCCGTGCGGGCCTGCCGGCGCTGCGGTCGTACTCGTCATCGTGGGCTGCCACGGTCCTCACCTCCTCCTGGGGGAGCTGGACGACCCAAACCTACCTGGGACCAGGGCGATGTAAACCCCTTAGTGATCAGAAAGGCGGGTCGGGCGTGTCCGGTTGTTCGCCCTGCGTGCTTCCCCTCTTGGTAGAGGAGATGCCCACCGCTCAACGGTTCAAAGCAGCGCGGATGTATCGTGACAGGAATGTCCCCGAATACGGGGCGACGAGAGCAGAAACGGCAGGGGCAATGGCGGGGACGGGCGAGGCACTCGAAGTCTGGATCGACCAGGATCTGTGCACCGGCGACGGCATCTGCGCGCAGTACGCGCCCGAGGTGTTCGAGCTCGACATCGACGGGCTCGCCTACGTCAAGGGCGAGGACGACGAGTTGCGCCAGCAGCCGGGCGAGACCGTCCCCGTGCCGCTGACGCTCCTTCAGGACGTGGTCGACTCCGTCAAGGACTGCCCCGGCGACTGCATCCACGTCCGCCGGGCGGCGGACGGCGTCGAGGTCTACGGGCCGGACGCGGACTGACGCCCGTTCGGCCCCCTGACGGGCGCTCGGGCGCTCAGGCCCCGTGCACCGGCGACTTGGTCTCGGTCTTCGTCCAGGCTCCGGCGGAGCGGGTCCAGACCAGTTCGACCTGCAGGTCGGGCGAGAAGCGGGGCACGTCCGGGGAGGAGTAGCCGCGGGCCTTCGCGCGGATCGAGCCGTCGCTGCGGACCGTCAGTTCGGTGACGGTCAGGCCCTCGGCGTCGGGCAGCAGCGGCACCGGGGCGCCGTCGGCGCCGACCAGGAACACCCCGTCCGGCGGAGTGCCCATGTCCGCCTGGCAGTGCGCGGCGGCCACGGTCACCGGCTTCCCGTCCAGCACCGCGGACGCCTTCAGGCTCACCGTGACCGGGAACGGCCCGCACTCCAGCGGCAGCCGGACCTTCGCCAGGTCCACCTCCGGCAGCGGCGAGGCGGTGGGCAGCGGCTCCGCGACCGGCCCGTCGGCCGCCTGCTGACCGCCCGTCACCGCCCCGGTCGCCGAGGTCGCCCCCAGCGCCCCGCCCACCACGGCCGCGCAGCCCGCCGCGACCAGCACCCAGTGCTTCAACCCCGACCGCGCGTGCCCGGGTATCCGACGCTCCGTCACCACGAGACTCCCCTTTCCGGTCCGCGCATCCTTCCACACGGCCGGGCATCGCGTGCAGGCAGGGGCGCGGGGGACCGCGCGGGGCGGGAGACGCCGACGGCCAGGTCGCGAGGAGGGCAGTGACCTGCCGTTCCCTCGCGACCTGGCCGTCGGTGCGTGGTCGCTCGCGCGGTCGGTGCTACTCCGGGAGTTCCCGCGCCTCGTGCGAGGCCGCCTGGCGCTGCGCCTTGCGGATGGCCGCGCGCTCGGCGAGCGAGAGCTCGGTGTCGGGGCCGGTCTCGTAGTCCTCGCCGTAGGAGCCCTTCGCGGGGCGGCGGCGGCGCAGCGGGGGCTCGACGCCGTCGGCGAGGCGGCGGGCGGTGAGCAGGAAGCCGGTGTGGCCGATCATCCGGTGGTCCGGGCGGACGGCGAGGCCCTCCAGGTGCCAGGTGCGGACCATGGTCTCCCAGGCCTGCGGCTCGGTGAAGGTGCCGTGCTCGCGCAGCGCCTCGACGGTGCGCGACATCTGGGTGGTGGTGGCCACGTAGCAGCAGATCAGGCCGCCGGGGACGAGCGCCTTGGAGGCGACGTCCAGGCACTCCCAGGGGGCGAGCATGTCGAGGATGACGCGGTCGACGTCGGTCTCGACCAGGTTGTCCTGGAGGTCGCCGACGGTGAGCTTCCAGGCCGGGTGCGGCCCGCCGAAGTAGCGCTCGACGTTGCCCCGGGCGATGTCGGCGAAGTCCTGGCGGCGCTCGTAGGAGGCGAGCGAGCCGGTGTCGCCGACGGCGCGCAGCAGGTAGGTGGAGAGGGCGCCGGAGCCGACGCCCGCCTCGACCACCTTCGCACCGGCGAAGATGTCGGCCATCGCCAGGATCTGCCCCGCGTCCTTGGGGTAGATCACGGCCGCGCCGCGCGGCATGGAGAGGACGTAGTCGGGGAGCAGGGGGCGCAGCGCGAGGTACGGGACGTTGCCCGTCGTGCGGACGACCGTGCCCTCGGGAGCGCCGATCAGCTCGTCGTGCGGGAACATACCCTTGTGGGTGTGGAACTGGTTCCCGGCCTGGAGCGTGAACGTGTAGTGGCGGCCCTTGGGGTCGGTCAGCTGGACCTGGTCCCCGACCTGGAAGGGCCCGCGTCGGCGGGTGGCACCGGTCGGTTCGGACATGGGGGCCATCCTACGGGAGCCGGAGGGCTGCCCCCGACCACATGATCACTCCGCTCCGGCGGCCCGGCCCTGGAGGGCGGCGGTGAGCCTGCGCTCCAGGTCGGTGAGGGAGAGCACGCCGTAGACCGAGCCGTCGGGGCGGACCACCAGGTACTCGGTGGCGGGGGCGCGGCGCAGGGTGTCGAGGATCTGTTCTCCGGCCAGGTCGACGGGGACGGTCAGGCCGGGTTCGAGGTCGCGGGAGACGGCGCTGACGGCGATCCAGGGGCGGCGGTGCTCGGGGACGGCGCTGACCGCGGACTCCTTGACCACGGCGGTCGGCTCGCCGCGTCCGTCGACCACCACGATCGCCCCGGCGTGCGCCTCGCGGGCCCGGCGCATGGCCTCGCCGAGCGGGGTGTCGGCGGGGACGTCGATGCTGCGGCGGGCCATCTCGCGGACCTTGAGCCGGGGCAGCACCTCCTTGAGGCGGGCGTTGCGCAGCGAGTTGCCGGCGCCCTGCCAGATGATGAAGCCGAGGATCGCGGCGAGCACGCCGTCGACCATGGCCTCGGTGGCGGAGCGCTCGACGTCCTGGGAGGAGCTGAAGATCGGCAGGCCGAGGACGACGGCGACGGCGAGGGCGCGGCCGACCCAGACCGCGGCCAGGGTGCCCTTCATCGGCTTGCCGGTGAGCGCCCAGACGACGGCGCGCAGCATCCGGCCGCCGTCCAGCGGGAGGCCGGGGAGCAGGTTGAAGGCGGCGACGACCAGGTTGGAGACCATCAGTCCGGCGAGCAGCACGCCGGGGACGGTGGCGGGTTCGACGGCGCGCAGGCCGAGCCAGAAGGCGCCGCCGAGCAGCAGCGAGAGCAGCGGGCCGACGAAGGCGAGCCAGAACTCGCGCCAGGGGCGGTCGGCCTCCTTCTCGATCTCGGAGACGCCGCCGAGGAACTGGAGCTGGATCCGGCGGACGCCGAGCTCGTAGCGGAGGCCGACCAGGGTGTGGGCGAGTTCGTGGACCAGCACCGAGCCGTAGAAGGCGACGGCGAAGGAGAAGGCGAGCAGGTAGCGGGCGCCGCCGAGGTCGGGCAGCACGTCGGCGAGGCGGCTGCCGAAGATCCAGGTGATCAGCGCGGCGACCAGGAACCAGGACGGGGTGACGTAGACGGGCACGCCGAACGGACGGCCCATCAGGATGCCGCCGCGCGGCTGGTCGTCGGGCTTCGGCTTCTCCGGTGCCCGCCCCTCGGTGTCGTTCACCGTGCTCCTTCCGTCCCGCCGTCCGCTGGTGCCTCGTACGCTACGTGATCTCGCCCCGGGAACGGCGGCGCACCCCGCCCTCCCTTCTCCTATACCCAGCCTCCGCGACCCGTTCGCCTCCGGTGTCGGTCCGGTGCAATAGGGTCGTGGCATGCAGCAGACCGACCCCTCGCCCGCCCCGCGTCCGGCCGCCCGGCCGACCGGGCTGTCGCCGTCGCGGGCGGGTGACTTCATGACCTGCCCGCTGCTGTACCGGCTGCGGGTGATCGACCGGCTGCCGGAGCCGCCGTCCGCGGCCGCGACCAGGGGCACGCTGGTGCACGCGGTGCTGGAGCGGCTGTTCGACCACCCGCCGGCCGAGCGGACGCCGGAGCGGGCGCTCGGGCTGCTGGGCCCGCAGTGGGAGCGGTTGCTGGGGGAACGGCCGGAGCTGGCGGAGCTGTTCCCGGGCGAGCCGGAGAAGTTGGCGGGCTGGCTGGGGGACGCCGAGAAGCTGGTGGAGAAGTGGTTCCGGCTGGAGGACCCGACCCGGCTGCACCCGGTGGAGCGGGAGCTGTACGTGGAGACGGCGCTGCCCTCGGGCCTGCTGCTGCGCGGGTACATCGACCGGGTGGACGTCGCGCCGTCCGGCGAGGTGCGGCTGGTGGACTACAAGACCGGCCGGGCGCCCTCGCGGGACTTCGAGGGCAAGGCGATGTTCCAGATGAAGTTCTACGCCCTGGTGGTGTGGCGCTGGAAGGGCGTGGTCCCCAAGCGCCTGCAGCTGGTCTACCTGGGCGGCGGCGGGGACGTGGTGACGTACGACCCGGACGAGGCGGACCTGCTCTCGGTGGAGCGGAAGCTGGAGGCGCTGTGGGAGGCGATCTCGGCGGCGGTGGCCACCGGTGACTTCCCGGCGACGCGCAACCGGCTGTGCGACTGGTGCGACCACCAGGCGTCCTGCCCGGAGTTCGGCGGCACTCCCCCGCCGTACCCGCTGCCACTGACCACTGTGACCAATCCCGGCAAGGAGTCGTAGGTTGACGATCCGTGTGCTGCTGGTGGACGACCAGCCGCTGCTGCGTACCGGTTTCCGGATGATCCTGGAGGCCGAGCCCGACCTGGTGGTGGTCGGCGAGGCGGGCGACGGGCAGCAGGCCCTGGACCAGGTCCGCGCCCTGCAGCCGGACGTGGTGCTGATGGACATCCGGATGCCGCGGATGGACGGCGTGGAGGCGACCCGGCGGATCTCCGGTCCGGACCGGGACGGACCGGCGAAGGTGCTGGTGCTGACCACCTTCGACCTGGACGAGTACGTGGTGGAGGCGCTGCGCGCGGGCGCCAGCGGCTTCCTGCTGAAGGACGTGCCGGCCGAGGAGCTGGTGCAGGCGATCCGGGTGGTGGCGGACGGCGCGGCGATGCTGGCCCCGTCGGTGACCCGCCGCCTGCTGGACATGTACGCCACCAAGCTGCCCTCGGGCGACGAGACGCCGCCGCAGGCGCTGACGGTGCTGACCGAGCGCGAGGTGGAGGTGCTGCGGCTGGTGGCGCGCGGCCTGTCGAACGCGGAGATCGCCGCCGAGCTGTTCGTCTCGGAGACCACGGTGAAGACGCACGTCGGCCACGTGCTGACCAAGCTGCAACTGCGCGACCGGGTGCAGGCGGCGGTGTACGCCTACGAGAGCGGCCTGGTGCGCCCGGGTTCGCTGTAGCCGCCGCGGACGGCCGAACGGCCCGTCGCCCCCGAGGGGGCGGCGGGCCGTCGGCGTCCTGCCGGGGTCACTTCGCGGTGCGGCCGATCTCCCAGAACCGGAACACGCCGGTGTTGTCCATGGTGCTGTCCACGCCGGTGATGCCGGGGCGGTAGACGTAGAAGGACTTGTTCTGGAACAGCGGCACCATCGGGACGGCGTCGGCCAGGATCTTCTGGATCTGGTCGTAGGCGCCGCCGCCGGAGCGGTCGGTGAGCTTGATCGACTCGGGGACCAGCTTGTCGCTGATCTGGGGGTTGTTCCAGCCGTTGTGGTAGGCGCCGCCGTCGACCACCAGCGGGCTGATGTAGTCGTCGGCGTCGGCGTAGTCGGGGGTCCAGCCGACGGTGTACGCCTGGTAGCTGCCGTTCTTCCACCCGGCCTGGTAGGCGGTCCAGTCGGGCTCCTGCTGGACGGTGACCTGGAACAGGCCGCCGTTCTCCAGCTCCTGCTTGACGGCCTCCAGCTCGGCGGCGCCGGCCCGGGCGCGGGACCAGGTCAGGGTGAGCTTGACCGGGGTGGTGACGTGCGCGTTGTTCAGGATGCGCTTGGCCTTGGCCGGGTCGGGCTCGCCGTACTTGTCGAAGAAGGCGGTGTTGTGGCCGGCCAGACCCGCCGGGACGACCGAGTACAGCGGCTGCACGGTGCCCGCGTACACGTCCTGGGAGATCGCCTTGCGGTCGATCAGCTGGGCGGCGGCCTGCCGGACGGCCTGGTTGCCGCCGGTCTCGTCCTTGGTGTTGAACACCAGGTAGCGGGTCTCGCCGGAGGCGCCCTCGGCGACCCGGAGGGTGCCGGTGCCCGCCATGTCGTCGGACTTGATCTTGGCGGCCACGGAGGGGTCGAGGCTGTTGTCGGTGAGGTCGACGGCGCCGCTGTCGAGGGCCGACTTCAGCTCCTCGGGCTTGTCGAAGTAGCGCACCGTGAACTTGTCGTTCTTGCGCTCGGCGGCGCCCTGGTAGCCGGGGTTGGCGCTGAGCTGGATCTTGCTCGGCGCCTTGCCCTTCATCTCGACCGAGTCGATCTTGTACGGGCCGGAGCCGATCAGGGAGGTGTTGCCGAGCAGCTTGTCGGCCGGGAACACCTGGTGGTCGACGATGGCACCGGCCGCGGAGGCCAGCTTGGCCGGGAGCACCGCGTCGGGGCTCTCCAGGTGGAAGGTGACCTGGCGGTCGCCGGAGACGTCCACCGAGGCGATGGTGGACAGCAGCGGGCCGGGGCCGGACGGGTCGGCGATCTTCTTGACCCGGTCGATGGAGAACTTGACGTCCTGGGCGGTCAGCGGGTGCCCGTTGGAGAACTTCAGGCCGCTGCGCAGCGTGCAGGTGTAGGTGAGCGCGTCGGCGCCGGTGAACTGGCAGGACTCGGCGGCGTCGGGCTGCGGGACGGTCGCGCCGGAGGGGAAGCTCAGCAGCGACTGGAAGGCGTTGTTGAGGACCAGCCAGGAGCCCGCGTCGTACGCACCGGCCGGGTCCAGCACGCTGGTCGCGTTGGTGGTGCCCATGGTGATGGTGCCGTCACCGCCACCACCGGCGGCCTTCTCGACGGAGGCGCAGCCCGCCACCGTGGTGGCGACGAGAGCGGCGCAGCTGAGCGCGGCCAGGCGGTTGGGGGTGGTCATGCGGGGTGGTCTTCCTCACTGCGTGCGGCCGGCTGTCGCCGGTGCCCGCCGCCCGGCGCCGGGGTGGGGCGGGGCCGCGGGACTGCTGCGGCCGCGCGTGCCCGTCCTCCCCGGTTTCCGGGGTGGGTGGCGGCGCGGCACGGGGACTCGAACGCGCCTTAGCGTGCCATATCGCCTCCGGGGGGTCACCGAGGGTTCGGACGGTGGTCCCGGCGGGTTCGGAGGCTCTTGCCCCGGCAGTCGACGAGTTGTCAGCCAATGCCCGTTTTCACCCGCGGCGGCGGACACGTTCCGCATACCACCGGACGCGGAACGAAACCGGCAAAGGGTGCGAGGGAGACGAAGCTCACACCCGGGCGGCGGCCAGGGTGCGCAGCAGGCCGAGGTCGACGTGTTCCAGCGAGGGCAGCACCAGGCGGCCCGGGGCGGGGTCGATCGCGGCGATGGACGGGACGGCGATCACCGGGCAGCCCGCCGCCTCCGCGGCGGCGACGCCGGTGGGGGTGTCCTCGATGACCACGCAGCGGGCCGGATCGGCGCCGAACCGGGCGGCGGCGGCCAGGTAGGGATCGGGGTGCGGCTTGGTCCGGGCGACCTCGTCGCCCGCGACGGTGAAGGCGAAGTGCTGGGCGCCCAGGCTGCGCAGCACGATGTCGATGATGTGCCGGTGCGAGGCGGACACCAGCGCGGCCGGGACGCCGTGCGCGTCCAGGGTGTTGAGCAGCCGCTCGGCGCCGGGCATCAGCGGGACGCCCCCGGCCAGCAGGTCGACGAAGCGCTGGTTGATCAGGACGGTCAGCTCGGCCGGGCTGAGGGTGACGCCGGTCCGGGTGATCAGGTAGTCGATCACCCGGGTCATCGGGCCGCCGACCACGTGGGTGCGGTCCTCGGCGGTGAGCCGGTGGCCGAGTTCCGCGAACAGGTCGACCTCGGCCTGCCACCAGAAGTCCTCGGTGTCGACCAGGGTGCCGTCCATGTCGAGCAGGACGGCGTGCAGGCCGCTGTCCTCGCCGTCTCCGCCGATGCGGACCGGGGTCGAGACCGTCGTCATGCGCGCCGTCCTTCCTGGTGGGTGGCCCGGCGCGGGTGCGTCCGGGGATGGCACGGGCCGGCCCGCTGGTCAGCGGACCGGCCCGTTTCAGGATCATCAAGAATACGCCCGCCCGGTGGGATTGCACCGGTCGGCGGTGCGGCGAACGGATGATCCCCGGCTGAAGGATTACCTGGCGTTGAAGTACTTGGCTTCGGGGTGGTGGACGACGATGGCGTCGGTGGACTGTTCGGGGTGGAGTTGGTACTCCTCGGAGAGGATCAC